>JBPCVB010000159.1:0-10015 GCA_051010855.1 Pirellulaceae bacterium
CGCCATCTGGCAAACCGCTGTTAAGCTATGCAAGGCATGTGGAATGTAGGGACAGGCGGCGACCGGCGGCGACCATCTGTCCACGGCGACAGTTTTACTGATTGCCCAGGAAATTCAATGCCTGGACACTTCCGGGCCTGCAGAGTCAGCTGGTTTTGACCCCCTGTTTTTGCGGTCCGCGGTGATTGCGAGCATATTCGGTACCCATGGTCTGGTGGGCGATTTGGCAACAGATCAGTCCGAATTCAATCCCAGGATGTTCGCAATGGTGGCTGTCTTACACATTCGCGATGTCTTTGATCAATGTTCGGCAATGACAGCAGGGGGGTGGATTGGAGTGAAAGCCGCCATGGCCAGGGACTGTAGCCAGTATTCCCGAGGTGAACAGGCGAATTTAGCTAGACCCGTGGGCGGTCGCAGCTACAATTTAGGCACGCGGGACATGGCTCCCCCAGCTGCATTCGAACAGCCCACCGTTTGGCCTCTGGCCACCGGATTACCCGAGCTGCATGCCCGCGACGCAGACTTCCTTTTGAAGTCACTCGCCAACAAGGCGAATAGTTAAAGGACGCTTCATCCTGGATGAGCGAATGCACAACGGAGGTGCGTACAGGGCTGTTGACGTTGTTTGAATATTATTCGCGACAATGTCGTTTTCTGATCGATTTCGAAAGCTGGATTCAACGTGTACGTTGAGGTGCATCTTCGTGTTCGCAAGCGACCGGTCAGGTCAGGATTGATTTCGCAATCGGTATCTTTTTCCAAATGGAAAATCGTTTAATCGCCATACACCACAAGTGGTAAGTTTCACATGTCTGTCTTGTTAGCCAAGCGTAGGCGTTCCATCCGTCGCCACGTTAGCCGCTCTGGACAATACGAGACTGCACAACGCTGACCATGCAGACCACAACTTCCCACACTTCCCCTCAAACCAATCTGCGCAGGAGTTCGAAAATTGTATAACCCGATTTTGGACGAATACGAGGACGATGCCACGAGAACGCGAGTATCTGATCGTCCGTTTGATGAGTCGGTCGTTGCGACGGAGGAGCCGGCAAACGAGGACGGGCCGACCACGGAAGACGCCGACAAGCAGGCCGCCGACTCAAATGATGAAGAGTCAGCCCCCGGCATGGACGACAATGAATCGTGGTCCGATGACCCGGTGAGAATGTACCTGACGCAAATGGGCGAGATCCCGCTGCTGACGCGTCAGGAAGAAATCACGCTGGCCAAACGCATCGAAGACACGCGTCGCAAATTCCGCACCCGCTTGCTGGAATGCGACTATGTCATTCAGTCCGCCTTCAAGGTACTGAAGCGGGTGCGTGACGGCGAACTGCCTTTCGACCGCACGGTTCAGGTATCGGTCACCGACCGCCTGGAAAAAGAACAGATTCTCGGTCGCATCTCGCACAACCTTGCCACCCTGGAAACACTGTTGGCGATGAATCGTAGCGACTACCTCACGGCACTCAGCAAGTCCGGTACCAAAACCGAACGACGCCAGGCATGGCTGCAACTGGCACGCCGACGCCGACGTTGTGTGCGATTGATTGAGGAACTTGGACTGCGTACCCAGCGCATCGAGTCCCTGATCCATACCGTTGAAAAATTCAGCGAGCGAGTTGATCAGCTGGTCGACAAGATCGACGAGATGAAAAAGGCTCGCAAACCGGTTTCCGAACGTCAACCATTGCTGGATGAACTGAGAAACATTCTGATCACCTGTCAGGAATCTCCATCCAGTTTGCGGAATCGGGTAGCTGACCTGAAAATCGTTTTCTCGGAATACCAGCAAGCCAAACGAGAATTATCCGAAGGCAACCTGCGACTGGTCGTATCGATTGCCAAGAAATATCGCAATCGCGGCTTGAGTTTTCTGGACCTGATTCAGGAAGGTAACGCGGGATTGATGCGAGCGGTCGACAAGTTTGAATACCGCCGCGGTTTCAAGTTCTGCACGTACGCTACCTGGTGGATCCGCCAGGCCATTACGCGGGCCGTTGCCGACCAAAGCCGGACGATCCGGATCCCGGTGCATATGGTGGAAACCATGTCCCGCGTCCGCACCGTTTCCCGCCAATTGCTGCAGGAACTGGGACGCGAACCGACATTGGAAGAAGTTGCCAAGCGTAGCGAAACCACCATCGAGGAAGCCCGTCGCGTTTTGGCGATGAGTCGATACCCAATTAGTCTCGATCGCCCTGTCGGCAATAGTGAAGACAGCCACTTTGGTGACCTGCTGCCCGATGGCGAAGCGGAAAGCCCGGCCATTGGAGCCGCTCAGGAAATGTTGCGCGGCCGCATCGACAAGGTGTTGAAAACACTCAGCTATCGCGAACGCGAAATTATCAAGTTGCGATACGGTCTGGGCGACGGTTACAGCTACACACTTGAGGAAGTCGGTCACATTTTCAAGGTGACCCGCGAACGGATTCGCCAAATCGAGGCCAAGGCTGTTCGCAAATTGCAACAACCCAGTCGCAGCCAGGAACTGGTCGGATTCCTGGACTAGCTGAAAGATACAATCGAGTCCTTCAACCCGGCTGCCACGGCATGCCGGGTTTTTTTGCACCTTCTCTTCTCAACTCATCATGAATGTATCCGGTCATATCGAACCTGTTTCGCGCGAGTTATCCCACGATGTCTGGCAGGATGTGATTGCGGAAATGCCGCAACTGCAACCACGCCGCAACGATCCGGAGTATGCGTACCTGACCAAACGCGGTGACAATATCGGCGCCTTTCAATGGAAACCGGAAGAGGACGAAATCACCGTGCTGGGCGAGCTGGACACGGTGAGGGGAATCGCCGAACAGATTGCGACGCGAATTGGCGGACGGTTCGTACCGTCGATGTAGGCTAAAGCCCGTACAGTTGCGCTGCGGCGTCTAGTAATGAAAATGCCGGATCGGCTCGCCCCGCAATCCGATGTCAGCCATGGCATCGATGCCAATGTCGAGGTGGATCTCGGACCATTTGCGGGTAACTTCCTTGTCAGACTCCTCGGTCTTGACCCCATCTGGTGTGATTGGGACATCGGATACCAGCAACAAGGCTCCCCGCGAAATCTCGTTGTAATGACCAACGATGAAAATCGTGGCGGTTTCCATTTCGATTCCGATGCATGTCATGCTCTTTAGCCGTTGGCGAAATTCTTCATCGTGTTCCCACATGCGTCGATTGGTTGTGTACACGACGCCCGTTCGGTATTCCAGCTGGCGCTCGACGATTCGATCGGAAACAAACTTGTGTAACTTGAACGAGGGCAAGGCAGGCACGTCACGCGGGAAATAGTCCAGACTGGTGCCCTCCCCGCGAACAGCGGCGATTGGCAAAATAAAATGCCCGATCTCCGTGGAAGGTTTCAGGCCACCGCACTTGCCAAGGAACAACACGCCCTTGGGATGACGGGCAATCAGCAAATCCATAATCGTGGCCGCATTGGCTGATCCAATGCCAAAATTGATCATGGTCAGGCCAGACGAATTGGTAGCGGCCTGCATGGGGCGTCCAACGCCGAGAATATCGCAATTAAACCGTGTCGCGAACGAAACAAGATAGTCGTGGAAATTGGTCAGCAACACATACTCGCCGAACTCGTCCAGCGGCATTCCGGTATATCGCGGCAACCAGTTTTTCGCTATTTCCAGCCGGTCAATGGTCGACAATTGAACGGGGATCGGTTTGCTGTTCATCGTCGGCCTTTCGTGCCCGGCAAGTCCGGATTCGTGATTGCCCGTATAATAGCAGTGCCCGGTTTTTTTAACGACACGTCTTTTTGAGCCCAGCCAACAGGAGTCCCGCGAATTGAACGACACACCGGGCCACATTGAACCGGCACAAACTGCCGCCGTTGCGATGCAATCGGGCGAAGCAACGGAATCGCAGGCCAGCGAACCGATCTGGTACTCGCTGGACCCCGCATACATTCGCGCTGAGCAAGTCGGAGGCCTGATTTTTTTTGGTGTGGTTTTTGTCGGAGCGATTATCGGATTGTTTATCAAATTCCTGTTTGGCGGTTTCGACTGGATCTGGATCGCGCTCGCCGGCGGCTGCGGCTTGTTGCTAATCCTGCTTTTGTGGGCAGCTATTATCTGGCCCGGAATGGAGTATCGACGTATCTGCTGGCGTTTAACGGCAGTCGGTCTGGAGATTCGCCAAGGTGTCTGGTGGCGTCACCAGATTTCCGTTCCCATTGCCCGGCTGCAACATGCCGATGTTTCTCAGGGCCCTTTGCAAAGATCGTTTGGTCTGGGCACACTCACCGTCCATACGGCAGGCAGCCAGAATGCAACCGTTGACATTGGCGGACTTAATCATGGGGTGGCCCTTGAATTGCGTGATCGGTTGATTCGACAGCGCTCGGGTCGGGGAAACTCGCGGACCTCAGACCCCGCAACGGCACAACCACCAGCCGAACTGAACTTCCCGGTTCCTGAAAGTCCAGTTCCCGAGCAAAATGCAGACGACTGATTCACCTGAAAATATCGACGCCGGGCCTGGCAATGCTGCCCATCCGTCCGAAATTCGGGCCACGTGGCTGCACCCATCGTCGTTGATATTTGAATTGCTTTCCCACTTTCGGGAACTTGCGATCCCGATTGTGATCGCCATCTTCAGTGCGGCGCAGGGCAGTTTGTTTGGATTGTATTTCGCGCTGATCTTCTTTATTCCGGCAGTTATGTATTCGGTGTTTCGTTATTTCACCCTGCGATACAGCATTCACGACGGCGAACTGGTTGTGCGGCAGGGCCTGATTTTCCGACGCGTACGCACCGTCCCCCTGGACCGCATTCAAAATGTTGACCTGGTCCAGAACGTGTTGCACCGCCTGTTCAAGGTTGCCGAGGTGCGTATTGAAACAGCCAGCGGCAGCGAAGCAGAAGCAACGTTGCGAGTGCTGTCGATGAAAAACGTTGCCAGACTGCGTGACGAAATCTTCCGCGATGACCCGCATCCCGTGGTTAACACCGCGACGGTCGATCCGCCTGATGAGCAAGTAGCTTCAGTTAGCCGGTCGCCGGTCGGAGTTACCCTGCTGGAAATTCCCTCCAGCTGGTTGTTGAAGGCCGGGTTGGCCAGCAATCGCGGAATGCTCATCATCGGCATTTTGGGCGGTCTGTATTTTCAGTTTGACGATCAAATAAATCTGGACTGGAAGCAAATCCGAAAGTTTTTGCCGACCATCGAAGCCAACATCATCGGTTTTCTGATGATTACGGGGATGGTGCTGGCCGCCCTGCTCGTACTGAGACTGGTGGGCATCGTCTGGTTTTTGTTGCGGTTTTATGGCTATCGACTGGCACTCCACGGAGAGGACCTGCGCATCTCGTGCGGGCTGTTTACGAAAATCAGTGCCACCGTTCCTCGCCAACGCATCCAGTTCATCAGTATTCATCGACCCTTGTTCATGCGCTGGATGAAACTGGCGTCAATTCGCATTGAAACCGCGGGCGGTGGCTCATCGTTTGAGGAAAATGCCAAAACAACGGTTTCACGCCGCTGGTTCGTGCCTGTTGTTCCCGAAGACTACGTGTCCGAGTTGCTGGGCTTTTTGCGGCCGGGCCTTGGGTGGGATGAACTCGCAGTAGACTGGAAGCCGTTGGCGGCGCGCACCGGGCAACGTTTGATGCGGCTGGCATTTATCCAGGCAGTGATCCTGGCAGGAATCGGCATTGCCATTACTCGCCCCTGGGGCTGGGCTGTTAGCCTGGCTGCACTACCGCTGTTGCTGTGGTGGGCCAGAAAGAAAAGCCGTGCCATGAGGTATGCGCGAACCGATCAGCAAGTGATCTATCGCAGTGGCGTGTTGAATCGCAAGACAAGCTTGACCTTCTTTGACAAAGTGCAGGTGTTGGCAGTCAATCAATCTCCTTTTGATCGACGCTGGCAAATGGCCTGCCTCTCCGTTGACACGGCAGCCTCCGGTCCCGCGGAACATCGTATTGAAGTGCCTTATCTGGACCAGGACTTCGCTCGTGATGAATACGAGGCGATTACCGCAGTTGCCGCAAATTACCAGCCCGACTTCGGGTAGGCGATCGAACCGTTTGCCCAAAACATGCTAGGTTGGTGCCTGCGGATTTTTTTGCGAGGACCCTGACGAATAATCTGCTTCGCCTGGGTCAATCGTATCTACGCTTACAAACTTGTTACGAGGCGAAATCCGCTCCGAAACTAGAATTTGGAAAGCTCGTTCGAAAACTTTAGGGAGCAATACGATGCTTTTATCCTCACTGGCTGTCTCCAGCCTGATTTTGATTTCTTCAATTGTGGCGATGGAACCGCCTGAAACCAGCAATGACCAAACGGGTCGAGTCAGCCATGTCACGCTGTATCGCAATCAAGCGCTGGTTACCCGAACGCTAAACATCTCGGGTGAAGCCGGCACCAGCGAAGTAGTGATTGGTGATTTGCCAGAGAACATTGTCCCCGACAGCCTGTTCGCTGAAGGATCGTCCGACATCGAAATCCGCGCCGTTCAGTTCCGTACTCGGGCGGTAGGTGAATCGCCGCGGGAAGAAGTCCGCCAGTTGCAGGACCAAATCTCGGCAGTGCAGGACCAAATATCCCTGAATTCAAAAAGCACGGAAATTGCGACTCGGCAGATTCAGTATCTGGATCAGCTGGAAGGGTTCGTTGCTCCAACCGCAACCACGGAATTGTCCCAGGGCGTACTTAATGCCGAGGCACTGGAGCGTATCACCCGGTTTTCCTTCGAGCAGCGCGATGCGATTGCGGCCCGCGAAATTGAACTTGCAAAGCAAAGACGCGAGCTCGATGAGGAACTGAATCTGCTTCAAAGGCAGCTGGCCGAGATTACCAGCGGAGCCTCCAAAACGGTTCGCGAAGCGACGTTGTTTGTCAGCAAGTCCAGCGACGTGGCCGAGGACGTTCGGCTGAACTATTTGGTCAACAATTGCGGCTGGTCGCCTACCTACTCCATTCGCTCCACGGTCGACCGGCAACAGGCCCGCCTGGACTACAACGCACTGATCTACCAAATGAGTGGCGAAGACTGGCAGGATGTTAACCTGACGCTGTCTACCGCGTCACCGGCATTGAGCGCCGCTGGACCGGGCCTGGCACCATTGCGAGTTTCGTTGGCCGCCGAAGCCCAGCAACAGGGTCAGGCTGAGGGACAACAAATGGACTTCAAAAACCTGACCCTTGGACAGGTCGAGGAAATCGTCAGCAAACAACAACGTGCGGCCGGCGCGAATCGCTACGCCACCAACTTTCAGGATTACAACGAATCCAGCTGGTCGTTGAATACGGCGGCCGACGAATTTGCCTGTGTTGAATTGATCGGTGACTCCGGTGTGGTTGCCAATCTACAATCCGAATTGCAGCAACTGATTGACGAACCGAGCCTGACCTACAGTCTGGCGGCAGACGTGTCACTTAATAGTCGCAGCAGTCGCCAAATGGTGCGTATCGTTACCAGTGATTTGCCCAGCGAGTTCTATCACGTCGCAACACCGGTGCTGACCAGCTTTGTTTATCGCGAAGCCGAAGTCACCAACAATAGCAGCGAAGACCTGCTGGGTGGACCGATCACCGTTTACATGGATGACAAGTTCGTCGGCCGTGGCGAGATTCCTACTGTAGCCCGCGGACAAACATTTGTCGTCGGATTTGGTGCAGATCCTCAGCTCCGAACGCGACGCGAACTGGCAGACAAACAGGACGGCATCAATGGCGGCAATCGCGAACTGAAATTCGAATATCGACTGGTCATCGAGAATTTCAAGGATAGCCCATCTGACATTCGGTTGATCGATCGCATGCCAACGGCTGCAGGCAATGCCGACATTCGTGTGACCCGTCATGATTTTTCAGCGGACTTGTCGGACGACGAAATCTATCAGCGACTGGAAAAACCGGAGGGAATCCTTCGCTGGGATGTGGAAGTACCGGCCGGTGCAACAGCCACGGATGCCTTTGTGGTCGACTATTCCTATTCCGTCGAACACGACCGCAACTATGTCGTGTCACTGCCGGCAACCTACAATCAGCAAAAGCAGGAATTTGAGCGTCTGCAGCGAGTTCGCACGGTACGCTAGTTCAGCTGATCAACAAACCACGCGGCCCGTGAATTCGGGCCGCGTTCTGGTTCGAATCGATATGCTTCTGACGCAGGCTAGATCCAGCCATTTTCCTTGGCTGTGCACACCATCTCGGCCGAAGTTCGTACACCCAGCTTTTCGCGAATGCGGGCACGGTGATTCTCGACCGTGCGAATACTCAAACCCAATTGGTCGGCGATGCGGCGATTACCGTCGCCACGCGATACCAGTTTGACGATCTGAAGCTGGCGGTGAGTCAACGGGGCCCAGGATTTGTTGCGTGTCTTTTGCAACTTGCGAAACACCACGTCAAAATACTGATCGCCTTGCGCGATGCAATTGACTGCTGCCAGCAGTTCACGGAATGAAATATCGGCGTTCAAAACCGATCCAAATTGTCGCAGTCCCATTACCGCCGCCTGACGCATTTGGGTACCGGGAACCAGCACGGCAATGTCGCGCGCATTGGCAACATTCAGCGTGCGACCTGCTCGTTGCTGCAGCGTCGACCAGTCGGTTACGATGATTGTGTGAACCCCGGGAATACCCGGAAATGGCAAGTCTCCATCGTGCCTGCCATTGAGGGAGGATTCCAGTTCTGCGTCGAATCCGGTTTGCTGAAACAACATCCGCAGTCCATCAGCCAACAACCGTTGCGAGATGGCGACGGTTATCTGGCACGGAACCATACGGGATTTGGTAGCCGGAATGCGATCGTGTAACTGCAATGTGGTGGTTGGGGGATGCATTAACGATCTCCTGTTGGCTAGGGAGGACAATTGACAGTAATGTGATGTCGCGAACACACCACCGCCTGATTACCGTCAAATTGGGGAAGGAAAACCGTCGCCCAAGTCCAATCCGTTCAAATTACGCGTTTGCCCGCACATAAACTTGGTTGAATCCACCATTTTTTAGGTAAAAACTGTCACCCGGATTAGGGGTGCATTTAAGGGTCCGGAACTTTCCGCAAACCATGGTCATCGCCGGCTTAATGGCGACCCGGTCAAAAGACGCAGGCTCAAGCGTCGATCGGACTGTATTTGCCGGAAGAATCCTTATCAGCCGGTCCAATTGTTGCCTTTTATCACCATGCCCTGATGCAAAAAGACATCACGTTCCGCAATCGGGTGCTAACTTTTCGCAGCTAGTTGAACTATGCGCTGTGGGTAAACGGTGCGTTCAACATGCCGTTCTGTTGGCGGGCACCCATGCGAAACCACTTCTGCAATTCAAAACGATGGACACCGTTGCTGGTTGCAGCCGTGTTCATCAGCAGCTGGATCGGCTGTCAGGTGCCGCAAATCGATCCGATCGGGCGTGGTGTTTTTGTGCCCGGCAGCACGCCGGTCCTGACACCCTTTGGAACTCCGCAGGTTCAGACGTTGCCGCCAGTGCAACCTGCCGTGATTCAGGCACCCCAGGTGGTTGTGCCTCCGACCAACTCGGGCCCAGCATTTCAGCAGCCGCCGGTTCCACCACCATGTCCGCAGGGTGGTTGCGGCGCCCAGCTTGGACAACCGGCCCTGCAACCAACCGGATCGCTGGTTTCGCACGGTCATCATGGCGGACATCATCACAATCCACGCAAACATACTCATCGATCCGGAACCTTGATTACGACGCCGGATCGAATTATTGCGCCGGTCGGCAGCGAGGTTGTCGTCATGGCTGGTATTTGCGGTGAAGACGGTCATTACATCACGAACCAGCCGCTGGAATGGATGTTGTCGCAGGATAGTGCCGGCCAAATCGTGGAAGTTGGCGGCATGGATCACAGTCTGTTCAACCAGCTGGTACCTCCTACGTCCCGAAAGTTTGCCGGTGACTACGCCTGGGGCCGCACTGGCTTGAAAAGCCGGTTTATTACTCGGGGAACAGATACAACCGTTGATGATCTCGAAGTCAAAAAAGGCCAAACGTGGCTGAGCCTGACGTCA
>JBPCVB010000160.1:0-3285 GCA_051010855.1 Pirellulaceae bacterium
GGAATCAGCTCATGCCCGCTGTCAAAACCACCACTGCAAATTCAAATTCAACCCGATCTGCGAATTCCAGATCTGCCACCACCAAACGTGAAGGGACGACCATGGCCAAAAAGGAAAAGACTGCCAAGGCTGGCGGTAAAAAGAAGACTGAAACTGCCATCGACGCGATGCTCAACGAGCACGAGAATCTGAAGACGGCGGTGCAGCAAATCGAGAAACAGTTTGGCGACGGCTCGATCATGTCTTTGACCAACGATGGCATATCACGCATTCGCGGTATTTCTACCGGCAGCCTTTCGCTGGACATTGCCATGGGCGGCCAGGGATTTCCTTGCGGGCGGATCATCGAGGTATATGGTCCGGAATCCAGCGGCAAGACGACCCTGGCCCTGCACGCCATCGCCAGTGCCCAAAAGACCGGCGGTATCGCTGCATTCATCGATGCCGAGCATGCCTTTGACCCCTCCTGGGCCAAAAAACTGGGGGTCCATCTGGATACCCTGCTGGTCAGCCAGCCCAACAGCGGCGAAGAAGCCATGCAAATCTGTGAAATGCTGGTGAAGTCCAATTCAGTCGACCTCATTGTCATCGACTCGGTGGCCGCACTGGTTCCCAAACAGGAACTGGAGGGCGAGATTGGCCAGTCGCATGTCGGTCTGCAAGCCCGTTTGATGAGCCAATCGATGCGGAAGCTGACCGGGGCTATTGCCAAAAGCAAAACCTGCACGATCTTCATCAACCAGATTCGTGAAAAGATCGGCGTCATGTTTGGCAGCCCGGAAACAACTCCGGGTGGCCGGGCGCTGAAATTTTACAGCTCCTGTCGTGTTGACGTGCGGCGTATCGGTGCCCTCAAGGATGGCGACGAAGTCGTCGGCCAACGCGTCAAGTGCAAGATCGTCAAGAACAAGGTTGCGCCTCCATTCCGTATCGCCGAATTCGACATGATGCACTCCAACGGCATCAGCTTTGAAGGCGACTTGCTCGATCTGGGTGTTGCGCATCGCATCGTCAACAAAAGCGGAGCGTGGTTCAAATACGGTTCGACTCATATCGGCCAGGGCAAGGAAAAAGCCCGCAACTTCCTGATCGAGAATCCGGAGGTCGCCGAAGAAATCCGTGAAAAAATCATGGCCGCCGGAGGCTACATCGACGATGTTGCTGAAAAAGCTGTGGAAAACGAAGAAGCCAGCGAAACAGAAACGGCAGTTGCCCAGGCCTGATCGCGTGGCGATATCCACTCTGGAAACATCACACAGCCAGTCATTCAAACGACTGGCTGTGTTCGTATGTTTTCTGTGCGGATTCGCAGCCAGCTGCCATCCTGCCACGCTTGACGCTCAACCGTCCACCGATCATCCGCTGGCTCGATCCGTTGTCGCCGTTTCCCGGGTGACCAACGATACTCCGGGCGACCCGAGCGACGCCAACTTCATTCCGGCTGCCCTGGGTTGCGGCGTCATCCTGCATGCCGAGGGCCTGATACTGACCAACAGACACCTGTTGGGTGACCCGAACCGTGACCAATACTTCATCTGGCTGCCCCGTACTGACCATGCAACCAATCGCTGGCATACCGCTGCATTGGTCGCCGCCGATACATGGTCCGACCTCGCCGTGCTCAAAATTGATGTGGCCGGCCTGACTCCAGTCATCCTGCCCACCGGCGATCATCAATGGCAACCTGGAGACAGCGTCACCGTCGGCCACGATCCGCGCGCGATTATCGACTCAGGTTCCGCTGAACTTATGCCAGGAATTCTGCGCGATTTTGATCAGCCTTTCTTGTTACCTGCAGCTCACGAAAAACAGTTCAGCCTGATGGCCGCTGACAGCCTGTACCAATACGGAGGACTGCTGCGTATCGATACGGACTCACCGGGCTATACCAGTGGCGGAGCGATCGTTGATGATTCAGGAACACTGCGCGGATTAACAACCGCCTGGGTCCCACGGTTACCATCGCCGAATCACATAGCGATTCCGGCCAATAAAATCTTTCGCTACGCCGTCAGCCAGTTGCAACAAGGTCGTGTTCCTGAGTACGGGTATTTGGGCGTGACGTTGCGCGACCTTTCCGCCTCGCAGCAGCAAGATGGATTGGAGGGTGTTCAGGTTACCAACGTGGTTCCAAATTCACCCGCCGAGCTGGCCGAGATCGGTTTTGCCGACGTGATCACTCATATCGACGGCAACAAGGTCGTCACGGTCAATGATGCCATGTCGATCATTGCGGGACTGCCGGCCGGTACGAGCATCCGCGTGCAGTTCATTCGCGGAGCCATCAGTCGTCAACCGGTTGAGGAGATGGATCTGCAAATCACACTGTCCAGGCGTTGGGTCTCGCCACGTCGCACTTCCTTTGCCTCGCAGCCCCCATTCTCACTTGCCGGTATGCAAGTCGATTTCTACACCGCGGTACCCAACTTTGAATCGATCGCGTTGGCGGCTGATCCGCAAGGCTGTGTTGTGATTACCGACGTGACCGTTGACTCGCCAGCGTGGACCGCTGGTCTGCGACCGCGTCAGTTCATCTCCCGCGTCAACGGAGTGCGGATCAGCAATCCAGCCGAATTCCACACTGCCGCGAACAATCGCCTCGAATCGATTGTCAAGCTGGAAATTACCCGTGGCGACGACGACCAGCCGCAAACCCTCACCGTGCAAGTCACCGGCGGCGAGGAAGATTAATCGTCATGATCGAGCTGCAGCTCCGGCTATGATGACGCGGTTGTTCTGGTCGATTTTGCCGATCACCGATATATTGCAGACTCCACTGCGACCCGGAACGACTTATGAAAACCGACGACATACGCGAAAAATATCTGGCTTTCTTCCAGGGCAAGGGCCATACGATTTGCCAGAGTGATGTGCTGGTTCCCAAATGGGATCCCACGGTGCTGTTTACACCGGCTGGCATGAACCCGTTTAAGGATCATTTTCTGGGTAAGGTGGAACTTGAATTCACCCGGGCCACCAGTTGCCAAAAGTGTCTGCGCACCGGCGACATCGAAAACGTCGGTCGCACGGCCTACCACCACACGTTTTTTGAGATGCTCGGCAATTTCAGCTTTGGTGATTATTTCAAACGCGAAGCCATTCAGTGGGCTTGGGAATTTCTTACCGACAAACAGTGGCTTGGCATCGATCCCGCTCGCCTGACCGTCTCCGTCTATCTGGATGACGATGAAGCCGCCGGTATCTGGCAAAATGAAATCGGCTTGCCGGTGGATCGTGTGGCCCGCATGGACGAATTCGAAAATTTTTGGCCCGCTGGTGCTCTTT
>JBPCVB010000161.1:0-9241 GCA_051010855.1 Pirellulaceae bacterium
GAGGTGAAGACAACCAGGGTGCGGTCGTCGATCCCGTTGACTTGCAGTGCGTCAATGATCTGACCGACTGACCAGTCGACCTCCATCATCACGTCACCAAACAAACCCTGTCCGCTTTTGCCGTCAAACTGTTCAGAAACAAACAGCGGCACATGTACCATCGTGTGCGGCACATACAGGAAAAACGGCTGATCGCGGTTGCGATTGATAAAGTCGACGGCGCGGCGAGTGTATTCGACGGTCAGTTGGGCCTGATCCTCTCCGGTAACTTCCGCATCCACGATTTCGTTGCCTTCGATCAACGGCAGATCGGGATATCCCTGCTTGCGTTTGGCGGCACCTTCGGGCAGATCCACATATTCAGGATGCAGCGGCCACATGTCATTAGAGTAGGGCAGGCCATAGTACTCGTCGAAGCCATGTTGCAACGGCAGAAACGGACGATGATGACCCAGGTGCCATTTGCCGAAACAGGCCGTAGCGTAGCCTTTTTGTTTGCACAACTCGGCGATGGTGACTTCATCCGGATTCAAACCGTGTTTGGCATTGGGTCCCAGCGCCCCGGAAATACTGACACGACGGTGATAACATCCGGTCAGCAAAGCGGCTCGTGACGCCGAACAGACTGCCGTCGCCGTGACAAAGTCGGTGAACCGCCTTCCTTCGGCAGCCATGCGATCCAGGGAAGGAGTGTCCCAGGCGGGGTCGCCAAATGCTCCGATGTCGGCATACCCGAGATCGTCAATAAAGATAACGACGATGTTCGGTAGCTCGTCGGCAACCACAGACCCGGACCAACAAGACGCCATCAGCAATGCCACGGCGGTCGCATTTAGCAGATTCACCAACATTTTCGTACCCCCGAACACCAAACCAAAAACCTGGTTTCCGATTCTAGTCCACACCTGGCTGCCGTAAAGCTGACCGGCCGCCGGTTGGTCTACGCCTCGTCCTCCGGGTCGAATTTGTCGGGTGCAGCGACTCCTCGCCACCTTTCGACGGCTGACAACGCATCGGCGAGCAGGTCAGGGTCCTGATTAAAGTATTCCTGCAACCGGTGATCCGGTTCCCCGCAGATCGTTACAAGTGCGCCACACAGATGGACGAGAAAATCACTCACCCCCTGGCTGGCCATACGCTTGATGGCTGCAAGAAGATCAGTCGACAGTTCTTCAGCCTTTTCCCCGCGTTGCACCAACCCCATCGCCGCAGCGTTGACCAGCCGCATATCAGATTCACGCAGAAAGCTGCGCAATTCCCAAGGTTTCAGTTGCCCGGGAGTCGCCACCGTCGTTATCGCGTTCAATGCGGCAATACGCAGCTCCGGGTCCCTTTCCATCATCTGGTCCTTGAGCGCGGCGATCACCGGTTCATCCAGTGACTCAAAATGCGAAGCGACATGTGAGGCCATCATGGCCACGTCCTTGTCGCGCATACCTAGCAAGTCCGGCAATTGAGGCATCAATGACGCCAGACGCTGTTGCGTCTCGGCTGGCGAAATTTCCAGCGTGTTGAAAAACAACTGCTGCAAAATCCCATATTGCGTTCCCGCAGTCGCGCCGGGCAGTTTGCCAATCAACTGGCCGTCATTGGTGTTGCCAAAGACTTCGGTCGAGAATTTGCTGCTGAACAGCGAGTCATTTGTCTTGCGCAGATAACGCAGGGTTTGTTTGAATGGTACTCGCGCGTCCGGCGTCAGATACCTGGCCCATGCGATCTTGCGCTCTTCGCGTTCGCCGGCAAGATACGCCAGCGTGGAACCGAAAACGCGTGCCTCGACCGACCGCGACTTGCGGTAGTGGTGATACGCCGACTCGCCTACCGAGTATTGCGAAAACTTCAACGCGGTGTTCGCGCAGAGAATTCCCAAGCCGAAATAAACAGGGATCAGGTCCATGAGTCGATCGGGGATTGTTCGTTCCAGCTTGTGCTGCGGCAGCCGGTGCAAATAACGGGCAGAGAGATGACAGGCGATATGCGCGACCAATTCCTCATGATCCGTGGCTTCGTGTGCCGTGATCTTGATCATGTCCGGGTGATCCGGGCAAGTTTCGCCGTCGGCCATCAGTACCAGTTCGCAACCATCCGTATCAAACGGCAGCAGTTCGCGGACCCACTCGAGTGCTTGCTCAAGATCGATGCCCGCTCGCGTTGCAAAGACGCGGAACTGCGGGTCGACCGGTGTAAAAGGCTGCCTGTCATAGATTGGTTCGGCACCGAAATGACGCAGCAACCAGTCAAGATGATATTCAATCTCGACTTTCTCAGCGGTTGTCAGTGGAAACCGGGTCGGCAAAAGCACGGCAGAGCGGACACTCACGGGAAATTTCGGGAGGGCGAGGCTCCGTCCGAGCCGATGCCCGGCAGAGACGATTGAAAGCGGGGCGGAGTTCCGACCCGGCCCAGTCAACCAGCAGAATCCTAAAACGGAATGTCCTCTTCACTGTAGGTCAGTTCCGCGTTGGCCTGGTCCATATCCTTGCTGGCACTTTTGGAGCCGGAAGATTTTCCCTGGCCGGACGATTTACCTTTGGTGCTGAAGCTGATCGCCTCGACATTGACAAAATACTTCACTTCGCTGCCGGGATCCCGTTGCCACTTGCGACCATTCAATCGATAAGTCACTTCGATTTCATCACCCACCGAAATGTCGTCCACCGTGTCACAATTGTCGTTGGTAAACTCGACCGGCACGTAGTTGGTAAAACGGCCCTTGTCCTGTTCAAGCACGACGAGACGCTTGCGAAAGCCCTTTTGGCCGTACGTTTTTGTCTCCTCGATGACGTGCACCTTGCCGCTGACGGTGGGATCACTCATTTTTTTTGCCATTCCTTAACGTGTCCTGATTAGTAATGTCACCCAGTCTACGAAATATCCCAGGTCGCTTGAATAACCGCAATTTGCTGGCCGGGCAGCAAAACAGGCCCGTCCAACCCAATTACCTGACCGAAATTCAGGCAATGTATGTGCGGTAATAATCACAGATTGCCAGAAGCGAACAAGACATTTCTCCGATCCGGGGCCTTTCCCCCTTGAAATGGTGGCGACGGACCACAAAATATCGATTGGTTGGAAGGACGCTTCCCGGAAACGCGGCCCCTTCACATAAACAAGAATTCTTTGGAGATCGTTGCATGAAATATGTATCACAGTTGTGTCTGACCCTGTTCCTTGTAGCCAGCCTGGCAGTAATGTCTGGTTGCGGAGGCGACGACGCTAAAAAAGACGACAAGAAGGAAGGTAACAACACCGGCGGTGCAACGGTTCAAGCAGACAACGACACTGCTTCGACCACCGCTACGGGCGAATGGCGAACAGTATCGCTCAAACTGCCCAAAATGACGTGAGGCGGTTGCGCATCTTCGGTCCGTGAGGCCTTAACAAGCGTTTCCGACGACGTCAAAATTGATGACCTTGCTCCCGCAGCTGGTGGTGGTTCAGGTACCATTCAGGTCAAGGAAGGTTTCGACCTCGAAGGCAAGCTGGCTGAGCTTGCCGAATCGACCAGCCATCTGCAGGAATGGTCGATCAACTAGCGACCTTTCCCGAAGAAATAATTCCAGCCCGGCCATTTGATTGGCCGGGCTTTTTTGTTGCCCGGACACCAGCACAACCCGGCGTGCAAAACCTCGATTGGTAAATCGGGCCGTCGAGGTTAATCTGGATCGATCACACAACTGACTGACACGATTGATATGACATGCCGGCCACGGGTTTGAATTGCACCTGTTTCCATGCGACGACGTTAGTCGTTCTCACCCTGTTGGTTGCCGCAGGATGTCAGGGCAAGCGTCCCGGCCGCAGCGCGGACGCCCGGCCCAACATCGTTCTCATCTACACCGACGATCTGGACTGCGAGACGTTGTTTGGCCAGTGGCCCGGGCAATCCAGTGACTTAATCCAGTTTCCTACGCTACGTGAGCTGGCCAGTTCCGGCACCATGTTCACCAATTTTCATGTGACCACTCCGGTTTGCGGTCCCTCCCGGGCCTGCCTGTACTCCGGCCAATACGCTCACCACAACAACTATCGCGTCAACAACCCCGATATCGATCTGGCTTCCGGGTTTTCCGGTGGCTACCAGGAATTCGATCCGGAAAACAGCCTGGGCGGCTGGATGCAGGCGGCCGGGTTCGAGACAGCCCAGGTCGGCAAGTACCTGCATGAAGGATACAAACCGGATGAAGACAAGGGCCAAACGTGGGCCTCGTTGAACCAGCCTGGCTGGAACCACTTTTTGGTTTCAATGGGCAGCAAGTATTTCGATTTCTACCGCACCAATGGATTGTTGGCCGACCTGACCCACATCACCGACCGGTACCGAACCGATGTGGAAGTCGAGTCCATCCAGCGAATCTTCGAGTCACGAACGGATCGGGGAGATGATCGGCCCCTGTTTTTGTGCTGGACTCCACTGGCTCCCCATGCACCTTCGACTACCGCCGGTATGACGGCATCCCGGCATCGCGATTTGTTCGAAGATGCCGAGCCATCCGGATTTGATCAACGCCTGCAGCAGCAACGTGAAGGCCTCGCTCGGGAAACTGCCAGAATTCCCGCGGCGACAGAAAAGCTGCGCGAACGGGCCAGCCAGTTGCATCGCGATCGGCTCCGTTCCATGCAGGCGCTGGATGAAGGACTGGCCAAAATCAGCGAAACGCTGGAACAACTCGGAGAACTTGACAACACGCTGTTCATCTTTACTTCTGACCATGGTTTCATCCTGGGTGATTATCGGCACATCGGAAAACGATTGCCTTACGATCGCATTACACGCGTACCGTTCTTTGTCACTGGCCCCGGTGTCCCTGCAGGCCAGACCTGTCACGAATTGCTGGCCAATATCGATATCGCGCCGACGTTACTTGATCTGGCCGGATCCACAACTCCCGAATCCATCGATGGTCGTTCCTTTGCCAAACTGATTTACGACCCTGGAGAGCCCCTTCAACCTCCACGCGATGCGATCCTGATTGAAAACTGGAGTGCGATCCGCCGACAGGGAGAGATCATTCAGTCGACTTACGTAGCGATGCGCACCCGGGATCATATCTACACCGAATGGGCGATCGGCGATCGTGAGTACTACGATATCAAGGCAGACCCGGAACAACTGGTCAATCTATTTCCGTCGTTGTCCGCAGAACGCCGGGGCGCACTCGCCGACCAGCTCCGCGACATTCGGCAAGACTCCATTGCTCCCCGCTTTGCCAGGTTGTTTCACATGGATCCGCTGATCCTGAACAACACGGTTTCAGCGGGTTTCAAGCCCGAAACCTTTTCGGGATTCGTGGAAGACGATCGGGGAATCGACAGCGTTCAACTGGAGCTGTATTGCGAGAATATCGACAGTTACTGGGATGGTACCGATTGGACCACACAGCCCGCACGAGTCGACGCGACACTCGCTATACCAGGCGGCAATATCACTCGCTGGGAATGGAGCCTCGATACCAGTCAGGTCGCGTTTGGCGAGGGCAAGTTGTCCCGCCGCGATACCGTGGTGAACCTGATTGCCACCGATGTGGATGGCAATGAAACGCGCTGGGACCATGCTCAACCACTAAAAATCATGGTGGATGATCCGGAAACATGGATTGATCACCCGCCGGGTCGTTTTCTTTCGGGTTCACCATTCACCGTATCAGGCAGGGCCGCCGACAACCGGAAACTGGCACGAGTCGAGATGTCAGTCACAGACCTGGAAAACGACCTTTACTGGGATGGCCAGGAATGGACGGACGAGCGACGCCTGTTCGATGTCGAGATAGTGCCCGATCCCGACGCCGGTGGACCTGGCGACCATTACCGCTGGAGTTATACATTTGATGGCCCACGAGAAGGCCGGGTGTTTATTTGCGTCCGTGCATACGACGACGAAGGCAACTGCGATACTTCGATCCCGTTTCGCATCATTCTACCGACCGCGAAATAGACCATGTCCGCTGGCTTTGCCGAAATCGCGAAATCGCCGGACCCTAGTCTTCGTGCGATTCCAGGTTGGGTTCCTTGCCTTCGTAGGCCCGGTACAGATCAAAAATCGCATTTTTGAGTGCTTCGGCAGTTGCCGGATCAGCACTCTGTTTGCACTTCATGGCAGCCACCATTACCGCGTGGGCAGCCTTGAGTTGATCCACATAACGCTCGTTGTCCGGCTTGATTCTTTGCGTGAGAAAATACTGGGCGACTATGTGCTGGGTGTTGGTGGCGTGGTCTTCCTTGGTCGTTACCCAACGCATGGACTGATTGATATCCAGTGCGGTCGGAGGCGCGTCGCCCAACGCGTTTACAAAATCGTTGATACTGGTCGCGGCCTTGGCGATCGTTTTGGTGTCTTCCAGCATCCGCTCGAAACGCAGCTGGTCGGTGTAGATCCCGCAGGGCACTTCGCAATGAGGGACCAGGGTTGTTGACGATTCGCCTGCTGAGCGAGCCATCACATATTCACAAGTCATCATGCCGCAGACGGCAGCGGCCAGTACCAGAGCGTAAAGTTTCATAATCAATCTCCCGTGGCAATTCTGGACCGGTAGCGCGTTTTTAACTCGCTGGTGTGCGGCCAGAGCAAAGCTGATTTCTCCGCAAAACAAGCCATACTATGACTGAAATCGCGCTCGCTGCAAACCGGCTGGAAATTTCGTCCAAGCAGGGGCTTTGGGAGCCATTTCACATTGGCTCGAGCACCATTCGCCACTGGCAATATCCGCAACCGCATTTGGCGGACATAATGTCCATCCGTCAAAAACCCAATGCCCATCCGACAAAAAACCCTGATGTCGGTCCAGCCACAAGGCGAACTACCGAGCTATGAAACTATCGCATATTGCCGTTCTCAGCGTAGCTCTCGTGGGACTGCTGCTGGGCACCTTGTACTTGCTGCAGCCCGACAAAGGTTCGGGCATTGGCGCCGAAGGGGAATCGGCATCATGGAATCAGCCCAACAAGGAATTTCCCAACGAGTTTCCAACCCTCCATGACTTCTTTGTCCTGCTGCACGAGGACCCGACAGCCGTTCGCCAGGGACTCAACAACATTGTGCAAAAGTGGCAGCCCGGTAACGCCATCATGTTGCTGGAACTTTCACGCTGGCTGAAACAGACACCGGTCGAACCGCTGCTGACAAAGCTGCTCGTGGAAAAGCTGCCTGTGGGAGAATTTGACAGTGACCGGATATACGGCATTATCTGGTCCGAAGATGTCCAACCGCATCCTCAATACGCCGATTTCAAAAAGCGTCTGTTTTCGCAACTCGATCCGCGTTTCGCCGAGTACTTTGACGATTCGTACCCCGCCACCATCCGACTCGATGAAATTCGTTGGGGTGGAGTACGTCGCGACGGTATTCCGCCACTGGTCGATCCCAAAATGCTGTCGGCGGACCAGGCAGACTATCTGGACGATTCCAATATTGTGTTTGGACTTGAAATCAACGGAGACGCCAGGGCTTATCCCAAACGCATTCTCGCCTGGCACGAATTGTTTCGTGATACGGTCGGAGAAATACCCGTCGCGGGAGTGTATTGCACGCTGTGTGGCACAGTCATCATTTACGACGAGACGATGTCCGGCGGACGCTACGACCTGGGGACCAGCGGATTTCTGTACCGATCTAACAAGTTGATGTATGACCAGGCGACACGCTCGCTGTGGTCGACACTCAAGGGACAACCGGTCGTCGGTCCGCTGGTGGGCAAAGGGATTGTGTTGCCTCGCCACGAAGTGGTCACGACGACATGGGGCAAGTGGAAAGCCATGCATCCCGATACCCGGGTCCTGTCGCTGGAGACGGGACACGAGCGCAATTACGACGAAGGCGTTGCTTACGCCGAATACTTTGAAACCGACGAATTGATGTTCAATGTTCCCGCCACCGATTCACGACTTAAAAACAAAGACGAAGTGCTCGCGTTGCGTAATGAAGATTCCAGTCAGACACTGGCAATATCAGCCGAATTTCTGCTGGGCAATCCGGTTTGGCATGACCAACTCGACGGCAACAACCTCGTCGTGCTGACCGATGAAACCGGAGCCAACCGTGTTTATGATTCCGGCGATGTGCAGTTCGATTCCTGGAACCAGACCGATACGGCAATCGACAGTGCTGGTACCGAATGGAAGATTACCGAGTCCGCGTTGATAACAGAGGACGAACGCACGTTGCCTCGCGTGGCTGCGCACAGGGCATTTTGGTTCGGTTGGTACAGCGCTTTTCCCGAAACCCGACTGGTGAAATAGGCCTCCCCAACATGCAAATGCTGGCCTGAATCCCTGGAAATTCGCCAATTTTTTGTACACAAACGCGAATAAAGCAAGCGGACCAATACCGGAAGCCAGGAGAACCATTTGGAAGCTGATCAACGCACGCCTGCCCAGCGCAAGACCCAGGAACTCATTATCCTGTTGATTATTGCAGCAGTCTCGGGAATCGGTACTGCATTTACTGGAGCATTGGTCGCGCTTATCGGCGGCGGTTTTCTGGAACCGTGGATCGGCTTTCGCATCACCTGGTGGCAAGGACTGTTGGTCGGAGGACTGATTGGTGCGGCCGGTGGTCTTTTCCAGGCGATTTCTATCAACCGCCGATCTCGCGCGCTTGATCAGAACGCCTCGCAACTGGGACTGGAACGATTGTCGGAAGCAGACACGATGCGGCTGGGGGATGCTGCCGCGTCAGTCACGGGACACGATACCCGTTTCTGGGATTGCTTCTTTCGCGATAGCGACGTGGCCAGAATCGTATTGGGTGATATGGGTCTGGAAAAACCCGATCTCGATCATGACGAAGCGGCAAGTGAACAGCAACAAACCTGCCTGTTCATCGAATTCGAAGAATTTGTATTTCCCGATTTCGATTTGCAACCCGAAGGACTTGCCCTGCGAATGTTGGACAAGTTAACCGGTGGCACCGATTTGGACTTTGATGACTCGCCCCGTTTTTCCAAGGCTTACTTCTTGACTGGTCGACCTCGCGACGCTGTTATCAAACTTTTTAACCGGCCAGTTCGCGACCTGCTGGAAAACCAGGCCGGATTCCGGGTCATAGCGAGCAAGAACCGCTTGCTGGTGTTTCGACCTGGCGTTACCTGTCGCCCCGATCAGGCTGGCGTTTTTTTGCAGGAAGCCCTGGCGATTGTCGACGCCTTGCAGTCCAGCGGCACGGAAATCGATGTGGATTCGATTCAGCAACCACGGTCGGCACTGGCAGAATCTGAACAGATGGGCGGATTGCTTGGCGCAATGA
>JBPCVB010000162.1:0-6231 GCA_051010855.1 Pirellulaceae bacterium
TTCCTCTTTTTTTTTTTTCCCCCCTCCTCCCCCCCCCCCCCCCCCCCCCCCGCTACTGGTTAACCAACCAGCTCGGCAATTTTTTCCAGGTCTGCGGGGGTCTGGCAAACCCTCACCGCCCTCATACCGGAAGCCTGCGCGGCCCAGGTTTCTTCCAGAGTTTCGGCGACAAACAGTGTCTCCCAGGGCGAGACGCCTGCATGATTAACGGCCATCGTGAAAATGGAAAGCGCCGGCTTTTCCACGCCAACTTCGGACGACAACAACACGATCTCCTCGTCGAACCAGCCGAAATCGAAATCGGTTGGCAGATATTCGGTGGCCAGTTCGTCACGGGTAAGATCACCGGTGTTGGAAATCAGCCCGATGCGAATGCCCTTTTCGCGTAGCTTTCCCAGCACTGTTTGAGCGCCGGGCAACCATGATTTCCGGGTGACCAAAGTATCGCCGATATCGAAAAACACCACCTTGATCGCCATGGCTACAGTCCTGAGATGTCTGGCCCGGCGACTTGTGCCTTTGCCATTTACTGGCTTTGCAGGGTCGAGTCGGTGGGCAAGTTGATGGAAACGGGAGGCGCTGATTTTAACTGGGATTTCCAGCTCGGTGGCATGTTCTTTTCGATTTCGATTCCTGCAAACGGTTTCGTCGTGCGGGCTCCGTGCTCCAGAGCCCATTTGGCCATGATCTCCAGACCTTCCCGCAGACTAACGTCGTCCGGCTTGCCAAAGACTTCTTCGATACGGCTGTGATCCGACCAGGCGTGTAACACCTCGTTCCGCGCGGGCAGGTATTCGATTTCCGGCACCACGCCCATCACCTCGCCGACCTGGCGAGCCAGATCGTTTACCGTCCACGGCTGATCTGCGCCGATGTTAAAGACCTTATTGCGAGCTGCCGGAATTTCCGGTGACAGGCAAATCGTTCTGGCGACCGGGCCGACGTAGCTGAAAGCGCGGGATTGCGTGCCGTCACCAAAGATGGTCAGCGGCTTGCCCTGCATGATCTGGTTCATAAAGATACCGATCACATTGCGATAGCGATCGCCGATATTCTGAAATTCGCCGTACACATTGTGGGGGCGGAAGATCACGTAATCGAGTCCGAACATCTCTTGCGAGCACTTGAGTTCCTGTTCAACCGCCAGCTTGGCAACGCCGTAGGAATCTTCGGGTTGAGGAATCATGTCCTCCCGCATCGGCAACTGGGCCGCGCCGTAAACCGCAATGGATGAGGTGAACACAAAACACTTGATGTTGTGATTGATCGAAGCGTTGATCAGATTTACGCTGCCGATCAGGTTGTTGTTGTAGTTGTACCGCTTGATGAAATGGCTGAGCCCTTCAGCGGCGTAGGCGGCCAGGTGGTACACATAGTCGAAGCAGTGTTCGGCGAACAGCTGGTTGACGAGCCCGTGATCGCAGATGTCACCTTCGACAAACACTGCGTCGGCTGGAACGTTGTCACGAAATCCGCCGCTGAGGTCATCAAGCACGACGACGCGATGGCCGCTGATTAGCAGTTCACGGACAACGTGGGCACCAATGAATCCGGCGCCGCCGGTAACCAGGCAATTCATAACGTGTGACTTCCAGAACAAGAGAACGGTTGCTAAAAGCCCTGACATCCGTGAACGGGCTGCAGTGTCATCGTTTCGTCATTTTCCAGATGGCACCGCCAGATTTTTCGATCGGCAAAGTATTCAAACAGTTTTGCGTTTTTTGACTCACCCAAATCCCGCGCCCACACTACGGGCGAAGCGTCGATGTTCGCGGCGTTGTAGACCCAGTCGGAATAGACGGGATAGTCGGGACCATAGGTACAGACGACCAGGTGCCTGTCGACCGGGTCATCGGCGAGACGCTCGATCACATCTGCGCGAGGATTCGGCATGGGCCGGGTCTGCCAGGCGACCCACGTTGGAACAAGTTTGAGAAACGCAACAATCAGGATCACCCGTGTCGCCACCAATCCCCATTTGCGATCCCGATTCCAGATACGCAAGTGCCGCAAACACTGCAGGTTGATCACCATGAACAGAGCCAGCGCGGGCGCAATGTAATGCGGATAGATCCAGTAAGCAGCCAACTGGAAATGAACGAGCAGCAAGGCGGCAAAGATACCAATCGCCAGCCGGCTCCATGGTTCCCGAAACAGAAACACGACCGGGATCAATGACAGACCGATACCAATGGGCAGAAAATTCCAAAGCAGTTCCAGTTTGCGAGTCAGCTGACGTCGGTAGACGGCAGGTTCACGGTAGGAAAGTTGCCGCTCGCGACCCCACTCGCGATAAAATCGTTCCATTCGCGGATGGTTGTACGACGGAGCATCGGGCGGATTCTTCGTGATCAGCAGCGACGACATCGAGTACGTATCGTCGTGCAGTTTGTAAGGCATCGTCAACGCATCGCCGGTAGTCGCACGGTTGTAATGCGCCATGCCGACAAGACCTGCCAGGCCAATCAGCAGTATCGGCGCAGCAACTCTTGTGCATTTATTTGTCCACGAAAGCTGCGTCGTTTTGAACATCCAGACGACGAGCAGCACAAACACCGGCAGGGAAACCAGCAGGCCTTCCATCGGCCGTGAATTGGCCAGGACAACGAGCCCGAGTCCCAGCAATACGGCGTCGCGTAGCAGCGGTCGCTCATCGGCTGACCAGATGCGACGCAATCCGCCAAAGACCAGGGCACCGCCAAGCAGCGCCATCGATCCGCCCCAGTAGGTTTGTCCCCAGGCCCGAATCAGTGGTCCATTGGCAGCGATCAACAAGGCACCGAGTGCGGCCCATTGCGGCGACGTCCAGGCTCGCAACATCCAGTACATCGCGAGCGTGGCCAGTGCGAATGCCAGCCATACTCCGACGATCGGATGACCGGTCAATACCTGGCCCAGACCCATCACTATTCCACTGGCCGGCGGATACTTGGACACCCAATTTGGCTGGGACAACACGTGATACGTTTCGAAATGCTCCCACAGCGGGTGCGCCGGATTGGCCAGGCGACCGCTGGCAAAGGTGTCACTGGCCAGCAAATAGGAGAACTCGTCGTGCGTGACCGGCTGCGGGTAATGCACGATGGTAAACAGAACGTTGAGCCCCAATGAAACAGCAACCAGGACCAGACCGCATCGCCAGGGTCGCGTTGCCAATCGTTGCCAGCCTCGTTTGCATCGATTGACCAGCGGTACTTTCGTTGGCGAAAAGCGCAGCGCCAACAAACAGGCAATGACCAGCAGGCCCAGCTTGACCGGGATTCCGAGATCATCATATGTCCACATGGCTGTCTACTTTCGCTTTCCTGATCAGGCCGACTGAACGCTGGTCGTGGCGCCCGAGGAGGCTGATTGCAGTTCCGGGGAAAGGATGGATTGGATATCGCGGTGCAGCACTTCACCGACTTTGGCTGGCGAACAAACGTCGTCAAACAGTTGTTGACCTTGCTCGGCAACTTTCAACACGTCGTCATAGTTGTCGCGGGCCCACAGGATTTTTGCGGCCAGGTCCTCTGCATTTCCGGCCTGGACCAGCAGGCAATCGACGTTGTCACTCAATAACTCATCCGCAGCAGTGCTGGCGCGGGTAATCAGCGGGATGCCCATAGCCAGCGCTTCGTAGGCCTTGTTGGGAATCACACGACCGGCCTTTTCGGTGGTGCCAAAGATGCCCAGCGAGACATGTGAGCGCGACGCCTTGTTGGCGATGGTCTCAGGGCTTTGCCAGCCCGCGAATTCGATGTTGGGGGCGTTCAATTGCTGGCGTAGTTCCAGGCAGTCGGCGAGCGTTTGCCCTGCCCCAATAATGGTGAACGTCACGTTGTCCGGTTGCAGACTCGCGGCGGCTCGCACAATCGTGTCGACACCCTGCAACGGGATGAAGCCACCCCAGAACAGGACCTCGAACGGTTCGTCGCCAGCCGGTGCGGCCGGACGTGATTCCAGTGGTTGGCTTTCAGCGCTGATCCACAGCCGGCGGATGTCGGCGTCGGCTGGGCCAAAAGTCTCTCGCAAGTAGCTCACATGTTCATTGGTATCGGTGAAGCACAATCGGGCCTTGTGCAACATGTGTCGATCGAGCCAAAAACAAAGCTTGCCGACCAGCGAATTTTGTTTCGCCTTTCGTTTGTCATGAACCATCGTGTCAAACAACGAGAAGTAGGCATCGGCAATGATTGGTCCGCGATACAACAGTCGCACCAGTGGAAAAATCGGCTGGGCAAAGAACCCGACGAAAACAGCGTCATTTTTCCTGAGGCGGCCAGTGAGCCACGCCCACACAAGTTGGCAGGCGATGGCGACCAGTCGCAGTGGATAACGTGACTGACCGGAAAGGTACTCCTCGACATGAAAGTAGCGTTGGAGCTCGCTGCGGACGATGGATACGCGGGAGTACTCAGGTTCGCGTGTGGCGACAAAGGCGATTTGTTTTTGTTTCACGGCAACACTGCCCTTTAGTTAGCGGGTGTGGATTCAACCAGACGAGAACCGTCGTTTCGCATGACAAATGCAATCAGCAACTGGGCTGTGATCGCTACGGCAAGTGAGAAGACCAGACGATCGAAAATGGCAACCGAGATGGCAATTGGTGCGTCGATACCCAGCCGAGCTGCAGCGATGGCAATGGCGGCTTCGCGAAAACCCAGCGCACCAGGGGTTACAGCGATCACAAAAGCCAGATCGCCCAGCACGGATGTCAGTAACACCGCATAAAAGCTGACTTCGATACCCAGCGCCCAAAACGCGATGTACAGCCGAAACGCTCGCAAAAAGACCAGCACGAAATGAGCCAGTCCAATGCGGTAGACATTTCCCGATGTGACCAGGCGAGAGTTGGCGTGATTGAGCCGCTCAAACAGCAAATGTCCGGGCCCGTTGTAACTGGCAGGAATCCGCCAATGAATCAGGATGGCCAGGCCGCTGGCCAGCAGCATCGCCGGCAGGCCGAGCAGGATCCACCACGCGGGTGCACGCTCCTGCGCCAGCCAGTCGAGCCCGAATAGAAAACATCCAATGGCACTGCAGGCGAATACGAACAGGACCGCCCCGTAGATCACGACAGAACTGTAATCGATGATCGGGACCTTGCGGGATCGATTCAGATAAAGTGCGGTGGTACCCACTCCGCTGCGTGGCAATACAAGGTTGGCGTAGGAGCTGATGACGAATAGAACGAAGCTTTCCTTGTCGCTGATCGACCGGTCAAAGGAATCCAGGCCCCACTTGTAGGTCAATCCCTGCAGCCACAGCGTCAGCAGGTGCACAATCACGATTCCGACCACACCCAGCCAGTGGGCATGAGTGATCAGGTGCAATTGGCCAAAGTAGTTGCGGCCGACGTACAGAAAGCACGTGACGACCACCAGGGCCAGCAGAATTTTGAAGGTTCGTCGACTGAACATGACTCCCGCACCAATTAGCTGTCGGCGTTTTCCTTGTTTACGGGCTTGCGTGCGACCGCAATGTATCCATCCGAGAGATCGAACCGCAGGAACGGCATCTGCAGCAGATGGAACGGAAGCAGGCACACGTCATTCAGCATCCAGCGCAGGTTGAGCCAGCGTCGGCGTTCGACCCCGCTGGCTTCGGTGCGTTCCTGTTGACTGCGTGCGTCGTTTTTGAGACTGCGGCGAGCCATGATGGTACGCAGTTTTTTCAGCACCAGCCCGATGGGAAATCCATAGGACAGCACGATCGGTTGCTCAAATCCGATTTGCTCAAGTTGCCGGATCAACGGTTGCCGCGAGTAACGGCGGTAATGGCCGGCCATTTCGTCTTCGGCGGAAAACAAATGCGGATGGGCGGGAACGGACAGCAGCAAATGACCGCCAGGTCGGATCAGATCAAACCAGTTCCTGAGTGCAGCCGCATCGTCTTCGATATGCTCGAGCACTTCCATGCTCAGGAGCAAATCAGTTTGTGCTTCCAACTCGCGGGAATCGCGATCGAAAATTGTAACTTTATCGTTACCCGCCAGTCGTTCACGCATCATTTCCAGTGCAGTGGGCGATATCTCGACCGCCGTCCCGGGCATATTGCAACGATCACTCATCCACTGGGCCATGTGACCACTGGCCGCACCGATCTCGATGAAATCGCGCGGGCATAGCGAGCGGATGATGCGTTTGACGACCCAGCAGCGCAGCAGATAACGGGGCATTGGCACCCAGTCTGCCAGCGCCGATGGCCGGCTGGTGTTATCTGGTGTCAGTTTCTGGATCACTGTTGTTC
>JBPCVB010000163.1:0-9654 GCA_051010855.1 Pirellulaceae bacterium
GGTCAGTACCGTGTTGTTCTCGCCCCTGTTGTTCGGCGTCTGGCAGTTGTGTCAACAGTCCACAACGGTTGTATGCATTGAGCCCGCTGGTGGCAAATCGCCCGATGGACGACAAGACGCCTAGCAATTCGGGAGTCTTTCGATTCATTCCGGCGGAAATGTGACAGCCGACGCAACTACCGTGTCGGCTTGGTCAATCCGAATTCGTTGCTGTCGATCAAGACTTCAAGCTCAACCTCATTCACGACGAGCTCGGCCGTTTGACCACGTGCATGGCAAAGTGCCCGTGAAACCCACAACACACCGTCCGTTTCCCTAAATTCCAGCTCCCATTCCGCCACGTCGCCATGAACGACGGACCTCGATCCCAATAGCAAGCCGGTTTCCTTGTCAAAGTACCGGTCGACTGTGAATCCGGCGTTATTCGCGAATCGCAGTCGCCAGGCTGGCTTGTCGTGAAACACGGATTCGCCGACGATCGATACCGATCCGTCATAGTCTTGCCAGCCTAAAAACCAGGGGCTGGCAAGAAACATTTGGGATGCGATCAAGGCGTCGTCATCCATCACCGGTTCTCGACCAAAATGCTGGCCCCGTTGCCACCACCATTGCCGGCGGTTATTGCCGAATGACATTTCGGGGTTGGTCTTGTGAACCAGACAACGGCCGTTCTTATATTTTATTTCCAGTTCGGATCTGTGAACCTGAAAGGAGAAACTTCCGACCATGCGGCATGTCGTAATGTCGCTCAATGCAATCGGGCCGCCCAGTGCCTCAATAAAATCCGTGATCACCTCGTCCGCGGTCGGCAGAGTCTGGTCCTGGCAAGTAGCGGTCACAGTCGGGATCAATGCGGCGACCATTACCAGAGTGGGCATCCTCAACTTTTGACTCATGTCTGGACCTCCAGTTCGTAGCTTGCAAGCGTGCCGACGACAGATCGCCTGGCTCAATCGCCTCTCGAATTCAAAGCGCCTTTTGCATTTTGTAGTTTGCAAACACATCAGGCAAATTGGATCGCGGGCGACTGGATCGCAGGTTACGAAATTGACCCAGCCGTTGATTGCCTGGCCTGGTTTGCTGCATTGCCCAAAATGGGGAAAGCTGTTGACTTGAGTAATTTGTGCCCGACTGCCCGCAAGTAATTGGGGCGCAGCAGTTTAGCACCGTTATAAAGATCATTTGCTGGCTGGGTACTTTCGGCGCATCCAGTCGCTCTATTGATATCCTTCCCTTAGTGAACCTGATTCACCAAGCCTTCCCTTTATCACTTCGCTAACCACGTCAGACTATTTTAGTGGCGAGTCTGCCACGAATCGTTGAATCTCCCAACCAACTCTCGTCGACGGTTGAGATCGGTGTATGTATTGACCTGCACCCACTGATTCCGGTTGATCCGAGGCGAGAGTTGGCGGGGGCTTTTTGCCCAAAACCCGGTTGAAACGACTGATTTTTCGGAATTTTCCTGCGATTTTGGATGCCAGGTGGCCAAAACGCCTGTGGATTCTCATCTTGGTTTATGAGAGTCCCAATCGGTATCCGAGAAGGCAGGTCATGTCTTCCAACCTAGTTTCATCTACTGAGCCCGTGACCGGCGTGATTAGGTCACAATGCGTGCATTGCCACTCGGTTTTTCGGATCGACCGCAAGTTTGCAGGACACATCGTCGACTGCCCCAAGTGCTGGGGGAAAATGCAAATCGTTCCGCTGGAAAGTTCAGTACCAATCGCCGGCCGACTCGACCAGAAGAGCGGCAAGTCAGCGCTCACCACCAGCTTGTTTTCACCTATCCAAATCACATTGGGGACTTTTTTTGGCACCCCCCTGGCTGGCGGTTTTTTGATTGGGCAAAATTTTCAGCGGCTAGGCAATCGCGGGGCCGCGTTAACAGCAACCTTGCTCGGCATTGCGATATTTGTGCTGGAACTGACCGTCATTGTTTTGCTCAGCCAATGGTTTGCGGTCGGGCTATTGCAAGCCGTTGCCGCGGCCGTGCAGTTGTTTCAGTCAGCAATGTTTGGCGCCTATGCGTGGGATCGTTGGAAGGCTTTTCCCGCAAATGAAGCCGCTCCGCCCGATCAGTTCCGCACAGGCTGGCTCTGCGTTGTTATTACCCTGGCAGGTATGATCGCTGGAGACGCCGGCTATCTCTTGATCGGGATGTTCATCCTGTCCTGAATCAGCAAGTGAATAAGCAATGATGCCAGGTCGTCTCAGGATGGCTTCTTGCGACGCTTGAGCTTCTTTGTGGTCGAGGCAACTGCGAATCGTTTGCGTGGTCGAGGGATGCAAACCGCCAATATGCCTAACAGAACCGCCAGCACGACCAGAATGTTGGCAAAGATGTAGTTTTGGGCCAGTAGTAACTGCATGGTGTCGTTTCCTCATCAGGACATTGCAAACCCAGTATAACATGCCGGCAACGGGTCGCGGCCCACACGCTGGCATTCAATCGGCGATCAATCCTTCACGCAGGGCACTCACCAACAGTTCGACCCCATCTTCAAGTGAGACTTCGACCTGCGTTCCATCGGCCAGCCATTTCAGCTGCACAGATTGCCTTGCGAATTCGTCCTCGCCGGCGATCAGGCAAACAGTGAATCCCTTTTTGTTGGCGTACTTGAATTGGTGTCCGGCCTTTTTGTTGTCACAGTAGACTTCCACACCGAATCCGGCGGCCCGCAAATCGGCAGCCAGTTTCAGATACTGACCAAGAAACTGGTGGTCAAAATTGACGATCAAAATGTCGGCCGGTGTACTGACCGACGGGATCATCTCCAGCCGTTCCATTGCGGCCAGCAATCGATCCAGGCCCAGTGACGCTCCGATCCCTGGCAACTGCCGATTTGTATATAGTTCCGCGAGATTGTCATAACGACCGCCAGAGCAAATACTCCCAATGCCCGGGTCTTCGTCCAGAGACGTTTCAAAAACTACTCCGGTATAGTAGTCGAGTCCGCGAGCAATCGACGGATCGATACGGTAATTGCCATCAGGCACGCCGGCCTGCTGGACTAGCGATGTCAATTCCTGAAGTTCGTCCCAGCCCAGTTCGGCCAGTTCGCTACCCTCGGTCAACGGCTTGAGCTGATCCAAAATCTGGCTTGTGTTACCGTGAATGCCAACCAGCCCCAGAATCTGCTCAACCTGGGCAGCATCGACGCCGCAACTATCCAGCTCGGCGATGACTTTCTCGCGTCCTGCCTTGTCAATCTTGTCGACTGCTCGCAAAACTTCGACGGATTTGTCCTGCAAATCAAATTTCCTGAGCAAGCCATTCAGCACCTTGCGATTGTTAATGCGAATGGTGAATTTCTCAAATCCAATCGCACGCAACAAATCATGGATAACCAGCACGGTTTCCACATCGCTGGCGATTGATGTTGTGCCGATGGTGTCGAAATCGCACTGTGCAAATTCGCGATAGCGTCCCGCCTGACTCTTTTCGCCACGCCACACGGTACCGATGTGGTATCGCTTAAACGGTGTCCCCAGCTGTTCAATATGCTGGGCCACGAATCGAGCGAGCGGTACGGTCAAGTCAAATCGCATTCCCACTGCGCGATCACCATGATCGACGAAATGGTACATCTGACGATCAGTTTCCTCACTGCCCTTGCCGGTCAGGATCTCCAGATATTCGAGGGCAGGCGTATCGATGGGTGCATAGCCAAATGAGCGGTAGACCCTGCGCGCCGTTTCCATCAATTGCTCGCGGGGCATCATGGATTCCGGCAAAAAGTCGCGGAATCCCTTGAGTGTTCGCGGCTTGATGATCTGTTTCTTCATGGTCCCCTGACTTGTCATATCGCGTCTTATCCGATCACCGGCAACAGCGGTGGTTTGGGTGCTCGAAAGTTCGGCTCCCCCGGTTTGGCCAGCATTGCGTGGGCATACTCCTCGATTTGTTCAGGGGTCTCGAAGTAGCGATCGTAGGTCCACGAATCTTCATACTCGCAGTCCGTGGTCGAATACTCACGACAGATTTGTGGTCGTGTTTCATAGATGCCGCAGCGATAATCATCCTGCAAGTGTTTGCAGACGGTATGGACCAACAGGTACCACGTATCCTCTTCCAGAAAAATAGAGGCCCGCCCATGCAACAAGTACCAGCGCAGAAACTCGAAATCGGCCATCGATTCCGGCTTCTCAATGGGTAACGCAAAGTATCGGCAGCATTTGGCAGTGCAGTGGTCACACAGCACTTCACCTGGTTTCAGATCCTCACGGTTCGGCTTGGCTTGCTGGATCATTTTCATTCGCAGAACGGGACGATTTGGTCGGGTAGCCTTCAAAGTTAACCGCCCCACGGGCTTTCTGCCAGTCCGGGGCAACATGGTGTTTCTGCCTGGCAGTGACATTTTAAGGCCGGTGTGCGTATGTCATGATGTTGGTGCGTCTCATTAATTTCGTGACAGTGCCAGCGTGAATTTGTTCGCCAACATATTTACCGATGCCATCTGGCCACCGATCTTCCTGTTGGTAGCGGCCCTGGTTCCGTTGCTGCTGTTCGCGTGGCTGATTCATCTGTTTGAAGCGCTGATGGAACGGCGACTCGCCAGTCGCTTTGGCTGGAATAGCGTGATGCTGACCGGCTGGCTGGGAACGCCTGTCCACGAGCTAAGCCATGCATTGATGTGTGTGCTGTTTCGGCACGAGATCGTCGAAATGAAACTGTTCGAGCCGGATCGCGAGAACCGACGGCTCGGATACGTGATTCATTCCTACCAGCGTGGAAACTGGTATCAGGAAATCGGCAACTTTTTTATTGGAATCGCGCCGCTGATTGGCGGCACGTGCCTATTGCTGGTCTTGTTGATGGCGTTTTTTCCCGATGTCGGGCGCACCGCGTTGTTTTCAACGTCAGCCGATTTGCCATTGTGGCCCCAGGTAGGTAGCGCATTGCAAGGATTGTTTTCCGGGTTACTGAACGTGAACAACCTGGCCTCTGTTCGGCTTTGGCTTTTCTTGTACATCGTGACTTGCGTCGGCTGTCACATGGCACCCAGCATGGATGATTATCGAGGTGCCCTGAAAGGAGGGATCATGTTGTTGATCTTGCTGGCCGTGGCAAGCGTGGTAATTGCGCTGGTCAGCCCCGACGCTACGACCCTGGTGTCGATCGCCAAACCGGTTCTGGTTCCGGTTATTACCGTTATGATCGCCGTGATTGTCCTGTGTGCCATTTCAACTTGTCTTGTGTATCTTGCTACAGAAATTACCGACTGGATTCGCAATCGCAGCCGACGTTAAACCGAAGGCAGCGGCTCATTCATTTGGTCAGTTCGAATGTTTCAATCATTTTCGCTGAATCCATTCGAGGCCAATACGCCATGAATCGTTGCTCCACAGAAACACTTCCGTCTGCGGGTGGAGACAATCGAAACACAATCAACCCGGACAACGGCGGCATTCCGTTCGCTTGTGATACTTCCAGCGAGCCGTCATCGCATAACACAAACTTTTTTATTTCAGAAGACAAAACCTCGCCGCCGGGCATGCGTTGCCTGATGCTTCCTTTGACCGTTTCTTCTACCGACACGATCTCGATCGTGTAGCCATTTCCGCCGGTCCATGTACCGATGAAGTCGGAAATTTCCCCGGATTGCGGATCGTCATTCCCCAGATAATCAGCCCTGGTTTCTGTCGGCGGATTTGTTTCGAGTTCATTTAGCCAGTCTTTAACGTTGTCGTCAAACAGCATTTCGGTGTTGTATTCGCTGATCAACCTGTCAACAAATGGTTTGGCACGTACAGCATCTGCGGCGACCAAATGTTCAAGTGCACCATAACGGAGAGCCCACAATGGAATGCGAATCTCATATCCGTATTCGTTGTTCATCGCCTCATACCTTTTGTCGATGTCCTCCATCGTCAGAATTTCGGTGTGGCGATATTCATAGTCAAAAAACAACCGTTTCAAGCCCTGATACATGCCCGTGTGATACATTGAGGAATGCGTTTCACCTGGAAGGTCAATTTGATCTACGCGAAAACCACGTTCACCTGCTCCTAACAGTTTCTCCCACCTGTCGCCGGTCCATCCATAACGATTCCAGCCGACGACCAACCGGCCGCTATGCGTGGGATGCTCATCAAGAAATTGATCGGTTTGTTTTTCAAGAAAAAAATCATCCAGATGCATTGGTGCATCCAGCGCCAAGTGCCAACGAAATGCGTCCGGGCGTTCAGAGAGCGCATACAAATTGAAGAGTGCTCCATGAGAATGACCAATCAAGATCCTCAAAGGCAAGGTACGGTATTGGCTGTCAATAAACGGAACCAGTTCATCAGCCAAATATGCAAGGAATTCGTCTCCTCGTGAATTCTCAACGCCACGAATTTCCATCGACGGAGGAGACATTTCGCTTCTTCGGTCCGCGTTTGTGATTGCCACAACGATGGCATTTGGCATGGAACTCACACCAGCCAGCGTCTTCACCGCACCAAAGGCCGAAAGAAAACAGGATTCGCCGTCCAGAACGTAGACAACCGGATGTTTCGACTGGCTCTTTTCATAATCTGCCGGTAGCAGTACCCGAAATTCGCGTTCCTCGCCAAGGTTCCTGGACGTGTGTGAAAAAACCTGGCCTATCGTAATGTCACCAATCTGTTTCGCGCGCGAATCAATCTCATTCGTCAGACTATCCTGTGCTGTGTCCTCCTGTAAAAAGACCTGAATGCCAAAAACCAGTACCGTCAACAAACAAGCCTGTAGTTTTCTGGTCATCATGAATCGCTTTCCGTTGAGTTGGCGGTACAAATGCACGAACAGCCCTGTCAAAATCTTTCTTCAATGTTATTTGCATTACGAAAACGAGTATTGATTACGGCAGGACCGTGCGTTGACGACCCCGTTTCCAGGAATGGCCCGGATTGCTACCGAGCGGTACCTCCAATCAATCGTGGCTGATTCAAAATATCCCGTATTGCCGCCGAATCAAACACACTCGATACCCTTATTGTTTCAGCATAACGAGACGCCGATCGAATACCGGTCATGGCGTGCCCGGGGCAATTCAGGCAAGGGATTTCGGACTTTCGGATCTTTTTTCGAATTCATTGAAAGAACCTGGCGGCCAGGCACATTTTCTCTCAGCCAAGACGGACTCTCTCTCTCCAAATTGGCACGTCAGGTATGTGCGGCATCACGCCGGTTTGTCCTTGACTCCGCGCCTCGTGGCGTGGTGCCGCACCATTTTCTTTGTACCCGCGACTATCTTGTCGTTGCTATTTGCGATAGAGCTTCAATCGCGCTTACGATGTGGTCCGCTGATTCGACGGCGCTTTCCAGCAATGGCGTGCCCGTTCCTGCATACGAGCCACAAAACCAGATGCGTCTTTCCGGATCCCGGTGCAATTGTCGCAATCGTTTCTGACCATTTAACGATCGTTCATTAACGACAGGGCGTTGCAACTGAATCGAGGCCAAAACGCTGCTCGCTTCAATGCTTGCGAATGCATTAATCGTTTGAAACACCGGTGCCGTCTCAGGCCAGTCGTGGTGGAAACGGTTCAGCCAAACGGTACACATTGCTGTCTGATGGCACGGCGCTGGCAACATGTTAAACGTTGACCAGACTTCCCGGTCGACAGGCATCAACGACTCGTCACGGTGGATCACGACTGGAATCGTTTCGTAATCAAAACTTTCGAGCGCCATTCGCTCCTGCTCGGTCAGCCAGCCAAATTGTTCCAGAGCCGTGTTGGCCTGCGTTGCCACAATCACGTGATCGAAACTGTGATCGTGACGCCCACTGCCAAGTTTGACCGTCTGATCATCCTGTCGCAAAAAAGTTACTTCCGTTTGCAGACACACCTCGTGAAGCGAACGAGTCAATCGCTGGACAACATCCTTTGTTCCCGAGCGGGTGCGTCGCAGTTCCGCAGCGCCAGCCATCGCACGCAATGTTTCCAAAACGATGTGCACAGGATAGTTTTTGAGACCCTGGAAACTACACGTACAAACGGTCGAGGCCAACGTTGGAAACAACAGCCCGTCAATGAACTCGCTGGAGAACTTGCGTTTGGCCAGCCATGTCTCCAGCGTCAGATGTCGGCTCATGCCCAGGCGAGGCCGAAATGCCTGTCGTCGCAGCCGCTGTGCGTCTGCCCAGATGCCTCGCATATCTTCGCGAATCCACGTCGTCGCCGGATCCGGCGGAGCAAGCGTGTTGGGCGACCGCAAATAACAATCGCGGCCCGCATCGCAAAGCGATTGCGATGTGTCAATGGCAACCGTTTCAACCCCGAGTTCTCGATATAGTTGTGTGAGCCGGGGCCACAGTCCCGAGTTGAACATCCTCGATGGTACGTCGGCCCTGACGGTATGTCCATCGATTTCCAGCGTTGCCGCATGGGCGTCCATCCCGATCCCGGGCAGTTTTTCGAACAACGTGATTTCGTGGCCGCAGACCCCAAGCCGGTGACCGGCAACCAGACCGGCGATTCCACTTCCAATAACGGCTATACGCATAATTTTCTCAGAGGTGCGGTGGAGACACAACGGTAACCTCAACGGCATCCCGAAAACAACCGGTAGCCGACACCGTTGGCAACGGGTCAAAATGAATGCACCCCATAGCAATAGGTCAACCCGGGAACTTCCCAACGTTGCGATTGGTCGGGCGCTAACATAATCAGGGAGTTTTCCCGGGCGATCACTGTATCACCATTGCCCGTGCGGTGGGCTGCCGTGCAATGGTTGTTTTCAAGTTCGAGCCGCGCAACCTCGTCGCCCTGGCGATTGTATTCAATGGCAATCGATGAACCGTTACTGGAAACCAGCGTATTGCCATTGGGCAACCGTTGGGCGCGCAATGGCTTGGGCAAGGTTTCCAATTCCCAGACCACGTCACCTTCTCGATTGAGCTCTACAACCTTGCCCGCGTTGAACAGGGCCACAAGTATTCGACCTGACTCCAGATAGGATACATCGACAGGCCGGCCCTCAATCTCGAATTCCCCGGAAGGTTCACCCTCGCGGTCATACTCCATAATCTTGCCGACGTCCGAGCAAGCGGCCAGAGTATGTCCGTTGGGCATACGCTCAACACCCATCACGTTGCCGGGCAATTCCTTGATCCGCATTACCTCATCGCCCTGCTTGTTAAATTCGATGATCTCGCTGGGCTCGTAGCACCCGACCAGTCGATGTCCATTCGGCAGTCCGCGAACTGCCCACGGATGCGACACGTCGATTTCCCAAATCCGGTTGCCTTCCCGATCAAACTCGATCACCTTGTTGGCCGAATAGTCGCTGACCAAAATGCGTCCCAACTCGACATTGTCCATCACCAACGGGTAGTGCATTACCAATTCCACACCCTGCGCGTCAATCCACCCGTTCCATCGCGCAATCGCTTTCGCTCTGGAATCGGCATCATCGAAGGCCACGAAATCAAACCGTTGACCGGTAGCAGCGCGGAGAATCTGGTTGGCGGATAGCCGGAGGTCCAGATCGTTGGACGCCATCAACTCCATCAAAACAGGAATCGCGTCGCGGAAACCAAAATTGGCCAATTCACGCATCGCTGCCAACCGAACTTGTTCAACCCCATCATCGGCCAGGTTCAGCAAATCGTCCCTTGCATCCGTTCCGATGACCCTTGTCAAACTGCGAATCGCCACCAGGCGTATTTGATGGTTATGGTG
>JBPCVB010000164.1:0-12708 GCA_051010855.1 Pirellulaceae bacterium
CGGGAGTCTTTTGTGCGAAGCACCCGCGGGGCCGTCCCGGCAAAAGACTCCCGACCCCTGTTTCACAAACAATTTGGGAGGCTTCCCAGAAAATGCGTTCGGCGGTTTTGGGTTCCATGGAGGACTCCCGTTGGAATTACAAGCTGGTCTCAGTGCGAAATACTGCCTCCGCGCGCCTCAGGGATTCCGGATTTTTTCTGGATCATTGTCGATCCTGTCAAAATATTTGTGACGGCTCGGACGGAGCCTCGCCGCCCCGCATGACCTATCTCAACGCCGACGGGTCCTCACCCGACACCGCCACGTACAACCAGGTGCGGGCGTAGTTCCAGTAACGGGCGGCGGTGGCCCGGGAAATGCCCAGTGCTTCGGCGGCCTGTTCGCTGGTCAATCCGGCAAAATATCGCAACTGGACCAGGTCGGCTTTGACCGGATCTTCGTCTCGCAACCGGTTAAGGGCCTCGTCCAGCGCCAACAAGTCCTCATGCGGGACTTCATCGAGTGTCGCCGCACATTCCAGGTTGACCCGTTGACGATTGCCGCCGCGTTTAAGACTGCGTTTTCGCCGGGCGTTGTCCACGAGGATGCGTTTCATGGCCTCGGCGGCAGCACCAAAGAAGTGACCGCGGCTGTTCCAGCGCTGTGCCTGATCAACATCCACCAGGCGGACATAAGCCTCGTGCACCAGATCGGTGGCCTGAAAGGTCTGGCCAGTTTTTTCATTGACCAGCCGCGCCGCCGCCAGCTTTCTCAACTCTTCATAGACCAGCGGCAGCAATTGATTGGCCGCCGATGGATCACCCTGCTCGATCTGATTCAGTATGCGAGTGACTTCAGTCATGACCGTCTATTCTCACCGGATCGACGGAAGAGCGTGGCGACGAAGATCCTGACTTGATGTATCAAGGTTGAGGGTTTGCGCGTGGATTCTGTTGGCTGACCCGCGCGTCGTTGCCTGCGGCTGGCCGTTAATCGCAATGCCGTTCAATCAAGTGGGAGGGTTGAGCGGAAGGCTCGGGGAGGGTTATCTGCAATTCAAACAGACGACCCTCCCCGGGGAGGGTGAAGATTTCGCGCACATTGAATGTTCTCAGGTGAAACGAGTTATTTGCCTGACTCGGATCCGGACATCCTGTTCACAACCGTGCGCGTGGGGTTAGTGATAGATCAGCGCGCATAAAATAACGGCCTGCGACAAATTGCCGAGGCCGTCCGAGCCAATCGCCCTCAAGACAATTAAGGCTTGCTAAGTCAAGGTATTCGCGGGCGTTTTCGCCCGTCGAACCTTGGCGCTTTGATGGCTGGCTTTGTAACTTGAGGCTGGCCAGCCATGTTTTCGTTAGGGGATGATGATGGCCGCGGTCGCAGCCGTGAAAATTAACTGGTTCTTGGCTCCATCCAGACTGAGCGGGATTGGATCTTTCAACCATGGTGCGCAGTCGCCGGGCCGGTAGTAGCCCAGTGCATACACGCATTCGTGCGGCGGATGGATACCTGCCTGATAAGGCCAAAACAACAAGCTGCAGAAGAAGTGTGCCGTCGAATGGATTGGTTCCACAACCGGTCCGTGCGTGTGTCCGTACCGTTCCAGCTGGATGTTCTCGAAATACAACGGCTTGTGACACAGTGCCGATGCCTTCCACAACACCGAATTGCAGGCCCAATGACGACCCAGGAACGGATCGCAGCCTAGCGTGCATTCAGTCGGCAATCCCCAAAATTCCGTGACGACATTCAAATCACCGTCGCTCAGCAACGACATTGGCACCAGTCGGATCCCGCCCGTGTTCTCAGTGATAGTGACATAGCTGCCACGCAGTCCGGTCAAGGTTCCGGTGGCCAGTGCATGACCCGTACAGTCGGTCCAGGTTCGCGTCATGCCAGCCGGGTATGTCTGGGCGGCAGCACTCGGACGCACCGGTGAGATGTCAACAATAATGTCGGTGATCGGTGAGTCCAGCAATTCTGAACGATAGTCATCACAGGATTTCAGTTGTTCGGTTTCGATCGGCTCATCACCAAAGTCCTGTCGCGTCAACGTACCAGGAACGCGTTTACGATTTGCTGCCGGCATGGCTTGTTGTCGCGTGGACCACTGATCGGGACGCATGCGACGTGGTTCTCCCGGCCTGCCCCGCCGCTGATTGGAATTCAGCTGCGGATCGTCACGTACCAGAACGCTGTTGTCCTGAGGGATCGTTTGCGGCGAGGTGGTGGGCATTTCCATGGATGGGCTTACATATTGCTCAGCGGCGGGCTCCATCTGCTCGATGCCCTGGCCCGCGTATTGCGAAGTTTCCATAGTTGGGTTTGCGAACTGATCGTTCACAGGTGCCATCTGCTGCATGCTTTCGCCCGCGTATTGCGGTGATGTCAATTCGGGTTCATTCCAACCCGAATCGGTGTAGGCGGATTGAGGCTGTTCCAGTGTCGGCTGAAGGTTTGGCAACGCCTGGGCGGGTGTATCGCCAAATTGCAGCTCCGGTACGGCTGTGTCGGGCATGGCATAGGGCTGCATGACTGAGTTTTCCTGAGGCGCCATTATTTGCGGCGGTTGCGTGCGGCTCGGAGCCATAGGAGGCCGCATACCGGAATCGCCCATCGACCATTGGCCAGTGGCAGACGGCGCGGGAATGTGTTGTTGCGGAGCGGGGTGCGACAGAGTCGGCATGCTGTCGGAGTATGGTTGCTGTGTTGCGTAGGGTTGCTGTGTTCCATGAGCCCGGTTCGTGGTGTCCTGGACTGCCTGACCACCGCGAGTGCGCCATTGATCCGACTGTTGCTCGATGGTTTGCTGGGTGGCGGCTACCTGGCGTACTGGATACTGGGGCTGTGTCCGCACGACAGGTGCCAGGTTGTTCTGTTGACGCAGCGGTTGCGCGTGGACCGGTGGCGCGAATCGTTCGGGGCGTACAAACTTGCCTTGCTGGGCAACCGTCAGATTTGGCAACGCCACCATCAACATGAGCGCTGCCAGCGGCACTAACGCCGCACGGCCGGAGTCAGGACTTGTCACGCGACGGCTGACCGACGCTGTAATTGGGTGCTTCCTGCGTAATGGCGATGTCATGGGGGTGACTCTCTCTTACACTCGCCGCGGATACCTGGATAAACTGCGCTTCCGTACGCAATTCGTCGATGGTGCGTGTTCCGCAATAACCCATGCCGGCCTTGAGACCGCCTACGAGCTGATAAATGAACTCGCTCAGGGGACCCTTGAAGGGAACCCGGCCTTCGACACCTTCGGGGACCAGTTTGTCCGCCTGTGTGCCTTTGGCCTGTCGGTACCGTTCACTGGAACCCTTGACCATCGCGCCCAGCGAACCCATACCGCGGTACACCTTGAAGGTGCGACCCTGGTACAGAATCGTACTACCTGGACTTTCAGCCAAACCCGCCAGCAATCCTCCGATCATTACACAGTCAGCACCGGCAACTATGGCCTTGGTGATGTCGCCTGAAAAGCGGATACCACCATCTGCGATAACTGGAATGTCGTGTTTGCGAGCGACCATGGCCACATTGTGAATCGCTGTGATTTGTGGCACACCGATTCCGCTGACCACTCGCGTCGTGCAAATCGAACCCGGACCGATCCCCACCTTGACCGCATCGGCACCGGCGTCGATCAGGGCCTGACAACCTTCGCTGGTTGCCACATTGCCCGCGATCACGTCAATGTCACTGCTGGCCTTGATGGCCTTGATCGCCGCGATCACATTTCGCGAATGACCATGGGCACTGTCCACGATCAGGATATCGACGTCATTTTCGATGAGAGCGGCGACACGCTCGGCGTCATTGACGCCAACGGCCGCACCAACTCGCAGTCTCCCGTACTCATCTTTGCAAGCGTCCGGGAAACGCTTCATCATGTCGATGTCTTTGATCGTAATCAGACCCTTCAGTTTCTTTTCTTCGTCAACCAGTAAAAGTTTCTCCACCTTTTTAGCCGTTAAAATCTTCTCAGCTTCCGCAAGCGTTACTCTTCCCGTAGCCGTTACCAACGGATCAGTGGTCATCACGTCAGAAATGGCGGTGTCACCCGATTCAAGAAAACGCAAATCACGTCGTGTGAGGATGCCTACCAGCGTGCCATCTGCTAGCACAATCGGAACGCCAGAGACATCATGCTGGTCCATCATCTCGCGGGCCCGAATCACGGGCACGTCAGGCGGCAGGGTCACCGGGTCATCGATGATGCCGTTAGCGCTGCGTTTGACCCGTCGCACCTCTTCACACTGCGCCTCGATCGACATGTTCTTGTGAATAACTCCCAGGCCGCCTTCCTTGGCCAGTGCGATAGCCAGTTCACTTTCGGTGACCGTATCCATGGGGGCGCTGAGAATGGGGATGTTCAGACCGATCTTCGCAGTCAGCCGGGTCCTTGTCTCGACTTCGTTGGGCACAATCTCGCTGTAGCGAGGCTGCACGAGCACATCGTCAAAGGTGATGCCGGTTTGGAGAATCTTGTGGTTGTGTGAGTCCATATTCGGGGCTTTGCCTGCGGGAAGAACATCCGCGTTTTCGACCATCACGTCAGCCATTTCGTCATCCTGGCGGGTATCTGGAAGGGGCAGCCAGTCGCGCGGTGCATGCCCGGAGTGTAATCCCGCATTATGCAGCCGAAACCACGAATCGGCAACTGACAGTGGCCAGGCTGGAGCCCAATCACGTCACCCCGCCGATGCGTTTAGCGTCCTGGCTCGTCGTCGGAATCGTGAGCATGATCGTGACGGGTGGCATTGGGAGATCCTGTAGACCAGAGGTATACCGGCCTCAAAGGTTATTCTCAATTTCCTTTCGTCTCCGTGGCCCAGAAGTTCGATCTTAATGTCCTTGTTCAGCGCACCGTTGCCGTAGGTCAATTGGAGATCCACGGTCCGCTTACTGATATCCACGCGAGAATTCGTCCAACGGCCTTCCCAGGTCATCATGTCGCACATTCCCAGGAAAGTCTCGCGCATGAATCCATCTTCGCGAAACACAATCCCGGTATCTCTGGTCATCTGCACAAACTCGTCGACGCCTTCCGGGCTGTCGTAGCCGGATTCCAGCAACGCTTTTCGATAATCCTCCTGATCGACAACCCAGGAACCAATGATCTGCTGAACCATCGCGTCTTCGTCCGACCCTTCATGCTGGGCGTAAACATGGGTGCCGGCCGCGAGCAGATGGAGCACCGCAAAGACGAACAATCGGGGAAACATGTTGCCGCTTTCATGTCCTGGAAAAACAACTTCATCCAGTTCTTCGCCGAAAATGCCTCTGCCGACGTGGGAAGTTGGTGCATTTCATGTTACACGATCCAGCAAGATTCGTCCTTCAACTCAGGAGAATCGGTTGATTGATCCGTTACAATAAATGTTGTTTGTCGGGCTTTTCTGATCCGGAACAGAGGCGACCATGAAGCTCTCGAATGTTTACGCAGCCTGTTTTTCGATTCTGGCTGTTTTCTTGACCAGTGAGTTCGTTGCCCGGGCTGTGGCCGCGATACCCGACAGCCACGAATTGGAGGTTCTCGTCGTTGATGCCGAGGGGGCCCCTGTACCGGACGCCAAGGTGCAACTGCGACCGGGACTGGATTTGTCTGCCGATCACGTAACCACTGGCGAATTTGTGAAGGGCTACAAGCGATTCGTCAATCTCCGCGCCAATGCCGAGGGGCGGCTGGTTGTGAATTTGCCGGAAACGCCAGACCGGCTGGTCATCAATGTCACCACGCCTGGATTTGGTCCCTACTGGGCTGCGTGGAATTCAATCGAGACCCCCGATGGCATGCCAACACAAGTCACCATCGATCTCGAAACAGCCTGGTCAGTGGGCGGCGTGATTGTCGACGAGGAAGGCAAGGCAGTCGAAGGCGCCGAGGTCAGTCCTGGTTTTGAATTCAGAAAACGCCCCGGCGATTTGTCCCAGTTGGGAGTTGGCGGGTCCGCCACAACAGATGCCGAGGGGCGTTGGCATTACGATTGTGTGCCAGAATCGATGACGGAAGTCAGGGTCTCGGTAGATCATCCGCAATTTCGACCCTGGCGAAATTCCTTGACCCGCGACCAATTCGAGGTGCGTGACGACCATTCCGGGGGTCAAATCGTGATGGACCGCGGACTAGTCGTAACAGGCCAGGTGACCAATGCAAATGGCGATCCCGTCGGTGACGCACTGGTTCGAACCAAATTCCTTGGACAACTCCGCGAAACAACAACCATCATGGATGGAACGTTTGAATTGTCGGGATGCGAGTCGGCCATGACACGGATCGTTGTGTCTGCAGAAGGTCTGGCTCCGCAACAGCGTGATGTGCGGCTGTTGCCCGACATGGACCCGGTTGATTTCGAGTTGCACCCCGGTCGGACCATAACCATCCGGGTGCTAGATGAAAATGACCAGCCGATCCCCAAGGCGATCATATTTTTTCAAGGCTGGCAGAATTCCGACTATCAGTATTTTGAATTCGACTACCTGAACCGGTACACCGATGAACATGGTGTCTGGCAGTGGACCGATGCTCCGCCTGACGAAATTGTGGCTGACATTTGTCGTCCCGATGGCATGAACCTCGCCAGCAAGACGATTACCGCGCGGGAGGAGGAGTACGTGTTTCGCCCTCCGTCCCAACTGTTCGTTTCCGGTCGGGTTATCGACGCTGTATCCGGACAACCGGTGGAAGAGTTCCGTGTGGTGCCGGGCCTGCTCAGAGACAATGGCATGCACAACTGGGATCAAGGCGATGCGGTGGACGCCCGGCAGGGTCGGTACCGGCTTCGTCATTTCTCACAATGCTATCCGGCGCACGTGGTAAAGATCGAAGCCGAGGGCTACAGTCCGGAAATATCTCGCAATATCGATAGCGGCGAGGGCGAGGTGACAATTGACTTTGAACTCCAGCCGGCAGCGGCCCTCTCGGCGATCGTGCGGACGCCTGCAGGTGATCTGGCCGTAGACGCCGAAGTCGTGGTGGGAACGGCTGGCTCGCAGATCAATATCAAGAACGGCCGACTGGACATTACTTCGACCTACAACAGCGCGGTCACCGCGACCGACGACGACGGACGTTTTCGAGTGCCGGCGCAAACTGGAGACTTCCAGGTAGTGATTTTGCACGAAAGCGGATTTGCCCATCTCCGCTCCAATGGCGAGCTGGAACCAGTGACCTTGACCGCCTGGGCGACCGTCGAGGGCACTTTTAGCTCGGGCGGCGAATTGCAACCCTCTACTTCCCTGGCGATGTTCAATGACGGGATCAGTTCCTACGGTGAGAGCGTCCCCAACATTTTTCTGCACTATTACGTGACCACGGGGAGTGAAGGACAGTTTCGTTTTGACCGGGTTTATCCCGGCAAGGCCTCGATTGGCCGCCACGTTTTGTTGACTGTCGACGATGGTGCCCGGGACGTCATATCATCCTGTCGGGTGCCGGTATCCTTAAAGGCAGGCGAGACCACCACGATCGAACTGGGCAAGGGCGGTCGCAACGTCTTCGGGCAACTGCAGCCACCCGAAGCACACGAGGGCGAACTCATGTGGAATTTCGCGCTGGTCAATCTGTATGTCAATATTCCACCGGGCATGGATATGCCTGAAGGCGCCTTGAACTTCATTGCGACAGTCGACGCCGAGGGCAATTTTACGATTGAAAATGTTCCGCCTGGACGTTACCAGCTGAATGCGTATTTTTCGGAGCATTCACCGCTGCGCGCTGCCAGGGTGTTTGTGGAAGTGTTTGATTCAGACGAAAACGAGCCGCAGGATATCGGTATCATTCGCATGCAATGAGAGCAGCAACAGAAAACGCGGCCGCCCTCAGGGAGCGACCGCGTTCTGGTGCACTGGATGCCAGGCCTTTGCGTCAGGCAACCACGGATCGGCGTCGACGTCGACGCAAGGCAGGCAGGCCTAGGGTTGCCAGGGCCAGCACCCAGGCGGCTGAAGGTTCGGGGATTGCGGAATAGTTGCCGAGAACCACCGAGTTGTCATCAAACGGGCTGCCAGTGCCATAGTGCACCTGGAATGATCCAAAGCCGTCATCGGTTAACAGAAAATCGCCGCTGGCAACATTAGTGAACGCGCCGGTCAGCGTGTTCGACAGCATGATCGTAAACGAGTCAAGCGGCATCACGGTGGATTCAAAACTGTCGAAGAAGCTCAGACTCAGGACACCGTCCAGATCGAGATTGCTATCGACATCGATATAGTCGAATTCGGTGCCTTGCGCCAGCCCACCCAGTTCGACCTCGGTGATGGCCGAGGATGACATGTTCAGGGCGTCCATCCTCAGGGTACCGGCCGCGCCACCAGTGAACTGCGTACCGGACACGCCTGGACGAATCAGCCCACCCAGGGCTACATCGCCATTGATGATGCCATCGCCTTCCAGCACGCCGCCGAAAATATCGAGCTGGGTGGATGCATTGATGGTTCCGCCATCCAATAGTGTCAGACCTGCCGTTTGCGAATAACTGTTGTCAATAATCAGCACTCCAGCACTGGCCTGGACCGTTCCCTGGTTTTCAAACATTGCCGGATTGATTCGCAACGAAGAGTTATCCGCGTCAATCGTGCCAAGGTTCAGCATGTTTCCATGGCCATTGCCAATTCGCCCATTGCCGTGAATTAGATGGCTGGCGCCGTTGGTAAACATATCGTTGGCCCCCGCGGTCGTAATGCGACTGCGAAACGTCGACAACATTTCTATTTCACCCGGCCCGTCGATAACCGCGTTGGGAGCAAAGCTCAGAATCGTCGCGCTGTTGCTGCCACCGATTTCGATCAGCGATTCATTGGTGACCGAACCAGCAATGGTGCCTTGTTGTCCGTTGACAACTTCAAACTTACCGTTGCCGGTGCTGGTTAGCATTCCGCCGCTGACAATGCCGCCGCGAAACTGGATGATCGAGCCGTCTTCAGCACGAATTTCACCGTTCGTGTTGTCGATCACACCGCCAGTTCCGGCGTCGCTGAGCCGCAACGTGCCTACGTTATTGTCGCCATCGTTAAAAAAGGTGGATCGGATCAGTCCGTTGTTGGTGATTCCGCCCGAACCAGGATCCAGACTCAGCCAGCCACTGCCGTTTTGCCCGCCCTTTCCTCTTGCTTCAATCGTTCCATTATTAATGATGGCTGTGGTATCGAGTCCAACCGAGCCAAGGCCGCTGATCGTGTGATTGGTACCGTTGGTGAACGAGTCTCCTGGATTGCCTGCCACAATTTCTGAATAAGACTGTGCCGTCATTTCGATCCGGCCCGAACCGTTTAGAACCGTGCCGTTGCCCATCGTGAGTGTGGTGGTTGAATTGGTACCGCCAACCTCAAACGTGGAGTTGTTGGTGATGGTGCCGGCGAGTCCCCCGTTTGTGCCGAAATTGAATCCGTCGACGCGTATCTTGCCAGTACCCGAGCTGCTCAAAATGCCGCCCGTTATGATTGCCCCGTTTAGATTGACCGTGGACCCGTCGCCAGCATCAATCGTGCCACCGGTGTTGTCCCAGGCTCCATCATTAAGGACCAGAGCGGCCGTTCCACTGGAGCGGAGAAATCCGTTATTGATTACACCTCCAGTTCCGGGATCGACTCGCAACGTGCCGGTAGTAGCCTCGATGGTGCCATTGTTGATGATCGCAGACTGATCCAGGCCTACTCGACCCTGGCCGGTAATGGATTGATTGCTGCCAACGGTAAAGGACTCACCGTCTACCGCGCTGCCCAATACACTGTATGCCTGACTTGTCAGATTGATGATTCCGGAGCCGGAAATCTGCGAACCGTCGCTGACGATCAATCCGGTGTCCCCATTGGTACCGCCAATCGTGATCGTCCCATCGTTGATCACTGTCCCCTGGGCGATATTTAGCGTATTACCGTTGTCGATCATCAGTTCATCGCCGGTGCTCACATCCAGCGTGTCAATCGTGGCGTTCTGATCGAGGGTCACTGTGGACGCCCCCGCCAGGCCACCATCGATTTCGACGTCGTAAGTCGATCCAGCGTTGTTTGGCACCCCGTTGGGGCTCCATTTCAGAGAGTTGGACCAGTCACCTGTTCCGCCACTCCAGGTAACTGTGATCTGCGCAGTGCACTCAGAAGTCGAAAAAGCGAAGGCAATCGCGAAAACGATCGCTACAAGAAAGAACCCAGTGTGTCGATAGTGCATTTCATCTCCGGAGTATATTGCGACGGATGGCTATTCCAGGGATGCATGCGTTCGGTCCAATTGGCCGCGCTGCGGCAAATATTTCTCAAGCCTTTGGGTGATCGGGTTTTGAGCAGGCAAAAAAAATGCGGCCGGCTATGAACCGGCCGCGAATGCGAAGGTCAGTTGTGGATGGTGGAAACTCGTTTTGACCCAGCAGCCTTGAACCGACGTTGAATCAACGCCCGCAGATGGTTCGTGGCATTCCGAATCCCGTCATCCAACTGACATTTGCGGAGACATAATACAAGATGCGAATGCCGCCCCAGTTGGCCGAAGAAAACCCGAAAAATTTGTCTTAGGCTGAAATTCGTCGGTGTTCGAGCGTTTTCCAGGTGGTTTCCCGGCTTTTCCAGGCTACCAATTGCCGGTCAGCACGGCTGACGATTGGATTACAATCGCGACTCGGTTAACTCAATTCCCTATGTGATCCGGCCCCAGTGACCGATTCCTCCCCTTCGCCCAAAATCCTCTCCGTGTCGCGTTTGACTCAGCGGCTGCAGTGGACCTTGCGCGAAAAATTCACGGATGTCTGGGTGGCCGGCGAAATATCCAACCTCACCCAGCCGGCCAGCGGGCATATTTATCTGACGCTCAATGATGCCTCGGCCCAGTTGCGGGCCATCGTTTGGAAAACCACGGCCGAAGAACTGTCGTTCGACCTGGAAAATGGCATGGAAGTCGTGTGCCGTGGCGAGATCGATATCTATCCGCCACGTGGTACTTACCAGTTGATTGTCCGCGACATCGAACCGCAGGGCATCGGAGCCTTGCAATTGGCTTTGCGCAAACTCCATGCGCGGCTGTCGGCCGAGGGCCTGTTCGACGCCGATCGAAAACAACCGCTTCCGCGATTTCCTCGTCGGATTGCGGTTGTTACCAGTCCGTCCGGGGCCGCGATTCAGGATTTTTTGAAAGTCATCGACCGGCGATGGCCGGAAGTGGAGATCCTGATTATTCCCGCCCGTGTGCAAGGCGAAGGGTCTGCGGTACAAATCGCCCAGGGAGTGATGGTGGCCAGCCGTATGCAACACGCGCCTGATGTGCTGGTGGTGACGCGTGGTGGCGGCAGCGCTGAGGATCTGTGGAGTTTCAACGACGAGCGAGTGGTACGGGCCATCGCCGCGTGCCCCATACCGGTGATTAGCGCGGTGGGGCACGAGATTGATACATCCCTGTCAGATCTCGTCGCGGATGTGCGGGCACTGACTCCCAGTGAAGCCGGTGAACGCGTTGTGCCCGAGAAGCAGCAAGTGGTGAACGTCCTGGCTGACTTGCAAAACCGCTTGCGAACTGCCTTGCAGAATGCCGTGTCACATGCCCGCGGGCGTCTGCAGGCGCTGGAATCCCGCCGCGCTCTGACTTCACCCGAGGACCTGATCCGTGTGGCCAGTCGACGCGTTGACGAACTCGACTTGCGACTGGTGCATGCCAGTGGCCGCCAAATGGAGCAGCAACAAAATCGACTGGCCCTGATTTCGGGACGATTGCAGGCCATCAGCCCACTCAATGTACTGGCACGGGGTTATAGTGTTACTGAGACCATTGATGGAACAACGATTCGCCAGGCCAGCGACGTGGCAACAGGCCAAAACATTGTGACTCGACTTGCAAGCGGGTTCATTGAAAGTGAGGTCGTGTCGAATGAGGAAGGGAATGACGAACGTGGCACCTGAATCAAACACCATCGAGTCACCACTGCCCAAAATTGACAAAGACAGGGCTGGTCCATATCGACGGATCTTCGTTGACTGGGAACTGTTGCGGATTTTGTACAACCTGATCCTGGTTGGCGTCGTGACGGTGTTTGTTATTTGGGAGGGCACGCACGTACTGAGCGACAAGCGGTTCTGGATTTACATGGTGCAATCGGCGGTCGTCGCCAACCTTTGTTTTTTTGCTGGTCCGTTATTGGAATCGTATCTGGAATTCCTCGGCGTGCGTGAGAGAATCAGTTGGCTACGGTCCATTCTCTTTGTTGCTGGTACATTGTTGAGTATTGTGCTGGCAGTGTTTGTACTGGCGGCCGTTAGCTTTTCGATGATGGAAATGGGCTAGCCGGTTAACGCATCGGCAATCGGGAATTCATGGCAAAGAAGAAACCTGCAGCAAATAACGACGACCAAAAACCTTCCTTCGAGGATTCGCTGGCCGAGCTGGAGAAGATCGTGGGCGAACTGGAGGCCGGACAACTGCCGTTGTCGGATTCCATTGAGCGATACGAGAAGGGTGTCAAACTGTTGAAGCGGTGCCATCAGACGCTGGAACAAGTGCAACGCAAAATCGAGGTGCTGACCCGGGTCAACAAGGACGGGACCGCGTCGACCGTGCCGTTTGACGCGGATGATCCGCTCACTGACGATGATCAGGGGCCAGCGACCGTGGACGACGAAGGCCGTTTGTTTTAGGATGAACATGAACGAATTTGGGTTACATGCCAGCCCGCTCGCCGGTTCTTGTCACTAGATCAGGCTAATCCGTCCGTCGTTCTTTCAAGGCGATTACCCACCGCGTCA
>JBPCVB010000165.1:0-12200 GCA_051010855.1 Pirellulaceae bacterium
GCATGGGGCATCCCGACAAACTGGCTGACCAAATCTCGGACGGAGTGCTGGATGCCTTGATTGGCAGCGACCCTAACAGCCGCGTGGCCTGTGAAACCATGGTCACCACGGGCCTGGCCATTATTGCCGGCGAAGTCACCACAAAAGCCAACGTGGATTATCAGGAAGTTGTGCGAAATGTGATTCGCGAAGTCGGCTACACCGATGATCATATGGGCATTTGCGCCGACACCTGCTCGGTGCTCGTTTCCCTCGACAAGCAAAGTCCCGATATCGCCCAGGGAGTCAATGCGGACGAAAACTCGGGCAAATCGATTGGCGCTGGCGATCAGGGCTTGATGTTCGGATTCGCCTGCGATGACACCGAGGAACTGATGCCTCTGCCCATCGCCCTGTCCAACCGAATCCTGAATCGCCTGAACGAAGCCCGCTTTAACAAGGACGTCGACTGGTTGCGTCCTGACAGTAAAAGCCAGGTTACCGTCGAATATGACGGATTCAAACCTGTGCGGATTGATACCGTTGTCGTATCCACCCAACATGACGAAAACGTCGACAACGAAACGCTGCACAATTACATCAAGGAACACATCATTGACCCGTCGTTGCCGTCGGAACTGGTCAACGGCAACATCACCTATCACATCAATCCAACGGGCAAGTTTGTCATCGGTGGTCCGCATGGAGACTGTGGTTTGACGGGTCGCAAAATCATCGTAGATACCTACGGTGGCTGGGGCCGGCACGGCGGTGGTGCATTCAGCGGCAAGGACCCGACAAAGGTTGACCGCAGCGCGGCTTACATGGCTCGACACATCGCCAAGAACATTGTCGCGGCCGGTTTGGCAAAACGCTGCGAAGTGCAATTGGCCTACGCCATCGGCGTGAGTGATCCCGTCAGTGTGCATGTTGATACGCAGGGCACCGGCACTGTCGATGATGCGGCTATTTGCGAAGCTGTTCTCGCAGTTTTCCCACTGGATCCGGCCGGCATTATTAAATACCTCGATCTGCAGCGACCCATATTTCGCAAGACTGCGGCCGGTGGTCACTTTGGCCGTAACGATCCCGACTTTACCTGGGAAAATACCGACGCTGCCAGCAAACTGGCTGAACGTGTCGGCACCGTTGCGTCCGCCTAGGGCTGTTCGGCTCAGACGGAGTTCCCCCTCCCGATTGTGTTCATTGACTGGTGACGTCTTACGATGGCCTGCCAGGGCCATCGACCTCGCCGGTGCATTGCCGCTTTCCCTCGGCGTCAACTGACGTTTGAGCCATTTCCTGAATGAACTATCATCATGGCTCGCTGTTACGCAGACCATTTGTTGATCGCTGTTTCCGGCGGCCTATGAACGAGACGCCAACTCAACCACCGAGGACAACGCTGTCAGCGCAACAGCTGTCCACCCTGGCCGTGCTCGCCAGCGCCACCCTGTTCTGCGTTACCGCCATTGCGATTCGCGTCATCGGAGATAATTCGTTGACCGAGTTGTTTCTTTTGCTGGCCAGCTTGACCTGTGCAGCGTTGCTTGTGAGCTCGACCAACAACACCCATGCCCTGGTGCAGTGTTTCCGCTATGGGTTTGCCGCTGCAGCGACCATGGCCATTGCTATGTGGGCCCCTTCTGTTGTTACTGGAGTGGCTTTGGCGATGCCAATCATCCTGACAGTGGCAGTGCCGCTGGTCATGGAGCAATTTGGTTTGCAGATAGCTTTCAAGACCCAACAGGCAGTCGAGCCGCCAACCGTCATCGCGTCGACTGTCGATGTTGAACCAGCAATCTCAGGCTGCGGGCAACCTGACGGACCTGTGGCACCTGTGGGGCAGCTGCTGGCTCACGAGGACACTGAAGTGGACGAATCGGAGATTGATCCCTGGTCCACGGTCCGCGAGCAATTCGAGACCGACGAGTCCTTGAGTCGCAATATTGCCACCTGGCGGGATGACGATGGCAACTGGTCACTTGTTGGCAACATACGCTGCCAGTTTGCGACTGCCACAGAAACCTGCATAGTACATCTGCCGATCTGGCCGATTCCCGATCAAGCTCCCGAAGTGTTTTCCAGAGTGGCTGCCGGACCGGCCGCCAATATCAAGGCAACCGACGTGCACCCTCATGGATTGCGTCTGGAAATCAAACTCGACGACCTTGGCCAGCCGGCGCCAATTCCCGACGTACTTCTGGAGGTCGTAGCGTCGATCACTGCCCTTTCCCAGGAAGCTGCTGCCTGATTTTCCCCCATGACCGACTACTCACTGACTTCGCACATCCGCGACCGGCTGGCAGATCACGGCCAGGTACACCTGTTGCAGTTTGTTGACGAATTGGAAAACGGCCAGTTACACCAACTGATCGAACAGATCGAGACACTGGACCTGGACCAGATCGCGGATTTGCATAAAAGCTTTGGCCAGCCGCAGCAATGGTCGGATTTGGCCGCTCGCGCCGAGCCGCCGCTCGCCGTGCGATTGAATGACTCGGGGGACAGCCCGTTTACTCGTGACGAAGCGATCCAGCGTGGCCAGCAGTTACTGGCCGACAACAAGGTTGCGGTCATCATCGTGGCTGGTGGACAAGGCAGCCGGCTGGGATTTCATCATCCCAAAGGCATGTTTCCACTGGGCCCTGTTTCAAAACGGACCCTGTTTCAAATTCACATCGACAAGCTGCGCGCACTCAACCAGCGTTACGGCGTCATCATTCCGCTATACCTGATGACCAGCCCGGCCACACATGAGGAAACAGACTCGTTCCTCCGCGCCAATAACTGGTTTGGTTATCCACCCGATCATGTACGACTGTTTTGTCAGGGAACCATGCCGGCCGTGGATGCCGACAGCGGCAAACTGTTGCTGGCTGGGCGTGACCAGCTGTTTCTGGGACCCGATGGCCATGGCGGAATGCTGGCGGCGCTGGAAAAAAGCGGTTGTCTGGCAGATTTGAAATCCCGAGGCATTGAAAACGTGTTCTATTGCCAGGTCGACAATCCGTTGTGTCAGATCGGTGACGCCGCGACGCTCGGTTACCACTTGCTGGCGAAATCGGAACTGACAACGCAAGCCGTTCCCAAACGCGAAGCGTTACAAAAAGTCGGCAATATCGTCTCGATCGACGGCCAGGTGCAAATCATTGAGTATAGTGATTTACAGGAAGAAGTTGCCCGGCAAACCTGCGCTGACGGTTCCCTGAAACTTTGGGCAGGCAATATTGCCGTGCATGTGTTCAACGTTGATTTCCTCGATCGGATGACAGGACATGCCGACGCACTACCGTTTCACCTGGCTCACAAAAAAGTTTCATTCATTGACTCAGCCGGAAAACTGGTTGAACCCGAACAGCCGAACGCCGTTAAGTTCGAGCGGTTCATTTTCGATTTGTTGCCAATGGCGGGACAGGCGATTGTTGTCGAAGTCGATCCACAAGAAGCATTCTCACCGGTCAAAAATGCCGCCTCCGAGAAATCAGAGACTGCCCAAACGGCTCAGCAGTCCATGATCGATTTGGCAAAACGGCGGTTGGCAGAAATTGATGTGCAGGTGGCCGAGGGAGTTGCCATCGAGATCGACCCGGTACTTGCCCACGACACGGAACGTCTGACTGCGAAGACGGCGGGTCTGTCCCCGATTCGCGAGCCAATGTTCCTGCATTAAGCCAAACTAGCGCCCAGCAACAGGAATACCCATGCTGTATGCCACCATCATGGCCGGCGGATCGGGCACGCGATTCTGGCCCGCCAGCCGCCGGGCCCGACCCAAACAGTTGTTGTCGCTGGTGGGCGAGTCCTCCATGCTGCAGTCAACCGTCGCACGGCTAAACGGGCTGTGTCCAGACGAACAAATACTCATCCTGACCAATCAGCAACTGGTCGATGCTACACGCAGCCAGCTGCCGACGTTGCCGACGTCTTCCATTATCGGCGAACCCTGCAAACGGGACACAGCTCCCTGTATCGGACTGGCCGCTGGCCTGATCGCCCGTCGACAACCGGATGCCACCATGCTGGTTATGCCAGCCGATCATGTGATACAGCAAGTGGACCAGTTTCACGCTGCCGTCGCACAAGCGGAGAAATTACTGGACGAAGATCCCTCGCGCATCATCACGTTTGGCGTTCGACCCACCTACCCGGCAACCGTGTTTGGCTACATACAGCGTGGCGAGTCGATTGGCCAGGGTTGGCATGTCAGCAAGTTTCGTGAAAAGCCCGATCGGGAGACCGCCGAAACCTGGGTCGAGTCGGGCGAGTATTACTGGAATGCGGGGATTTTTGTCTGGCGTGTTAGTACGATTCTCGCTGCCCTGGAGTCACTCGAACCTGAAATGTTCGCGCATCTGAAAACGATTACCGATGCAGCCGACAGTAACAACTTTGACGACGTCTTCTCGCGAGAATTCACGGCTATCAACGGCAAGTCGATTGACTATGCGGTAATGGAGCATCATGAGAACGTGTGCGTGATCGAAGCTCCGTTTGACTGGGACGATGTCGGCAACTGGACGGCCGTACCGAGGCTCAGCGGCGTTGATGAAGCAGGCAATGCGGCCAGCGGCAAACAACTTTGTATCGACACTCGTGATTCGATTGTCCGCAGTACCGATGATCACCTGGTGGTCACCCTCGGATTGCGTGACTGCATTGTGATTCACACGACCGATGCCACACTGGTTGCCGACAAGAATGACGAAGCGGCGATCAAAAAAGTTGTCCAGCAACTGGAAGATCGGGGCATGGACGAGTTCCTGTAGCGTTCTGAATAGAGTTTGCCTCGCCTGCCGGAAACCACAATAATTCACGCATGAAAATATCCTTACTCATTCTTTCGATCACGCTCGCCATGGTATTGGGAAACCAGAAGTCCGCCTCTGCGCAGGCGCAAGAAACCGAGTCTACACCCGCCGCCAACTGGAACCTGCCGACCAAAACTCTGGGTGGCAAACAATTCTGGACGGACTTTGTAAATCGGCACGGGTATCGCATTCAGCAACACGTGATGACCAGTCACTTCCGCTTGCTGAGTCCGACCGATGTGCGGATCGCCTGGGGCAATTTCGCAGCCTGCCGGCAAAAGCTGGACGAGATCATCCTTGAAAAAGACGTTCCGCCGGTCACCGGTCGGGTTTTGATAGTCGTGCATGGACTGGCGCGGACCCGCGCTGCCATGAACCCGATCGTCCGTTACCTGGCCGAGAACAGTGACCTGCACGTCATTAACATGAGCTACGCCAGCACACGGGGCAGCATCAGCAACCACTCCGAGGCACTGGCCAGCATCATTGAACACTTGCCCGACGCAGACGAAATCAGTTTTTTGGGCCACAGCATGGGCAGCATTGTCGTTCGGTACTACCTGGGCACCGAAGACAATGCTCATGATCCCCGTTTCCACCGCATGGTAATGCTCGCACCGCCAAATCACGGCTCCCGGCTGGCCATGCGTTTGCAGGACAATGTCATCTTCAAGACGTTTTGGGGTGCAAGTGGTCAGGATTTGTCGCGGCATTGGACGGAATTATCATCCAGCCTGGCGACTCCTGAATTCGAATTCGGCATTATCGCCGGCGCGCAGCCGGATGATGCCGCGATCAGCAATCCGTTGATTGGCGGCGCCAATGACCTGGTAGTTACCGTGGCTGAGACCCGCCTTGTGGGGGCCAGTGACTTTCATCAGCAACCGGTGCTGCACAGTTTCATCATGAACGACGCCGAGGTGCATCAGGCCACACTCAGCTTTCTGGATAATGGCTGGTTTCGTACTGCGGATGCCCGGCAACCCGTCACCGTCAACCTGGATGGCGAGTAAACGCCCGTGAGTGAAGAGATTCCTGCCACAGGGCGACTTGCCGGCGTTGATTTCGGTACCGTTCGCATCGGGATTGCGATCAGCGACGCCGACCAAACGATTGCCAGCCCATTGGAAAACTACAATCGCCGCAATCAACGTCTGGACGACCAGTACTTCATCGATTTGGCGAAACTGGAACGTATTGCCGGATTTGTAGTCGGGCTACCTGTGCATTTGAGTGGCGACGAAAGCCAGAAATCGAATGAAGCAAGGCAGTTCGGCAAGCGGTTAAGGGAATTGACCGGACTGCCCGTGGCCTTCTTCGATGAACGCTTTACTTCCGCTCACGCGGAGCAACTGTTGCAGCAATCCGGACTGACCAAAAAGAAACGCAAGCAACGCCTCGACAAACTGGCCGCACAGATTCTGTTGGCCGCGTATCTCGAATCGTCACGGCAGGGCGAATCGGCTCAGGGACTGGATGACGTTTGAACAACGGTTAACGCAGCCAGCCGTTTTTGTAGCCACTTAGCGTGCGAATCATTTCGCGCCGCACAAACGGTGTGCGTGGAAACCAGGGGAGAAAGATATTCCGCAGGGTGCCGCGTACCCGGCCGTGCGACTGAAAAAACGGTGTCAGCATGTGTGTCAGCTGCGAATAGTAGCGCAATTTGCGGCGACGCTGTTTGCTGAACAATCGACAGGCACCCTGAAAATCACCGGTGCTTTGCAATGCGTCGACAAAACATCGTGCATCCTCCAACCCAAGGTTGACGCCCTGTCCCAGGTGCGGGCTGGTTGCGTGCGCTGCATCTCCCAGAAAGACAATGCGATCCGCATACCAGCTCGACATTTTGACATGTCGGTAACGTGCGAATGTCAAACACCCAAAATCTTCCATCTCATCCAGCATGGAAACCGCGTCGGGGCAAACATCCAGTACGGCCTGTTTCCACTCGACGATGGGACTTTCCTGTAGCTGCTCCCACTCGGCGGCAGGCAAGCCCCAAAAGAAACTGGCTTGCCCTTTGCCGATCGGCAAGATACCCACCAGTTGCCGGGTGCCGTTGACGATTTGAACAAGTGAACCCGGCAGGTAATCGCAATTCCCGGTTGCCCATAACGCAGCAAAGTCGTACTCGACAATTTTCGAACGGATGCCTGCGGTTGACCGCAACTGCGATCGTGACCCATCCGCCGCGATCAAAAAATCGAAACCACCGTGACACGCGCCATGCTCGCTGACGACACTAACCGAATCATCGTCGACGGTGTAATCAACGATTCGGTGACCGGAGTGTATTTGCACTCCCAGATGCAATGCACGATTCAGCAAACTCGTAAACAAGGTTCCTCGATGGACTCCCAGCCCAAATAGCTCACGATTCAACCATTGGTATTTCAGACTCACGAGCTGACGGCCGGATTTGTGCAAGGCCAGCAAACCATCGAGCCGTGCTGAAACCTCTGCGAGCCCGTCCAGCAATCCCATGTCGGCCAGCACTTGTTGCCCCGAAGGTTGCAACATGATTCCGGCACCCACTGGCCGACATTGTTCGGCCTGTTCAAATACCTGGATATCGTGGCCCATTTCAGCCAACAGACAAGCCACGGCCGCTCCAGTAATTCCGCATCCCGAGATAGCAACTTTCATGACTGCCGCAGACAAACGATTGAAGCCCCGATTCAAAACGATCGACACGTCAAGTTATCGCGATAACACCTGACAGGAGACAAGCCGACAGCCTGAGTAAACCCGGCGCAAAAAAAATCCCTTTTCACCAAAAGCGGTGAAAAGGGACCACACGAAAGGGAGTTCAGTTCGGAATTGGCCTGACGGCTCCAATTCCTGCCGGAAATCGCCAGGAGACAAATAGAGCAGTTGTTGAACGCCCGCGTTTGCCGGCTGCTTATACAAGCGGGATGGGAGATCGGGTGTTACAGGGAAAATCTGGCGTATATTTTTCGGCCCAGGTGTTCAGCAGCAAAATACGCAAAAAGCCGCCCCGTTTCGCTTCGCAACGAGTACGAGCACGAGCACGAAAATTGAGGCGGTCGCGTCGCGTTATCGCGTGCCACTGACCAGCTGTTCGAGTTCGTGCTCCAGCCGCTCGATCTCCTTTTGGGCGTTTTCGTAACGCTCTTCGGCGTCCGACATGGCAATTTCGACGCGCAGTTTTTCCTTGGTGATCTTTTTCAGATCATCCAGTGCATCCTGCAACCGTTTTTCTGCCTCTTCCTCGTCGGCCGCGTACTGCTCCAGTTGATCCTTGAGCGAGTCGTTATTCAATGGCGAAAGGTTGATGACGGTATTGAGTTCCTCCAGCATGCGATTGATCTCGGCAATGCGTGCGCGGTTGACTTCGGCCGGGGTCCGTTGCCCTGACTTGAGGTCATTGACAATCGGCATGATTAAACTGGCGGGCAACATCAGACTGGAGACACGGCCCTGGCGAGCGATATTGATGCCCACCACTTCGCCTTCGAGATTGACGACAGGACCACCACATTGTTCCGGCTTGATCAGTGCGTCGTGCTGCACGGCGAGCGGAAAATCCTGTCGCCGCTTGCTCAGTATGTTGCCACCCATGGTATTTTGCTGGCGGCTTCGTTCGTACAGGGGATTGAGGCTTTCGGCCTCACCCAGCACAACGTCAGCGATGATCTCCTTGCCGTTGCGTAGCAACGTCAGGCGGATTTCCTCGCCTGGCGGATAGCTTTGGACTTTCGTGATCAGCTTGTCGATTTCGGTAAATGTTTCGTCATTGACCTCGACGATGACATCGCCTTCCTTAATTCCACCTTCCTGTGCCGGAGAGTCGCTTGTAACACCTGTCACCTCCACCTGGATCGGCTTTTGGTCATCGTCAAACATTTGACGCAGGTTGACGCCCATGAATCCGGCCTGTGGCCTGATCACGCGAGCCTTGACTCCGACCACTCCAACCGCGAGCGGCTGTTCGTCATTCTGTACAGTAGCCAGCCAGTCGCCGACATCCAGCGTGTCTGTTTCAGCCCAGCGAACGACAGGCAGGGGATTGTCATCGGGTGGATCAATTTTCAGCAAGGCGAGATCGGTTTCCGGGTGCACCCCATAAACCCGCGCCGGCAATTCAGTTCCATCAGCCAATTCGCAAGTTAACGGGCTACGCAGTTCGCTTTGCTTGGTTAAAACGTAGCCAGCCGGATCGACAATGGCACCCAGAGCAATGCTGCGACTACCTTTCTTGATTTGCACCGTAGCAGCCGCTGTGTCAGCAATGATCGGCCGGAACACTTTCAGGAAGGACTGGCTGCCGCGAGAATTATCCAGATAGGACGGCTGGCGAGGCCGGCGATTGGAACGCGACCGACGCTTGTCGGAATCTTCCTCATTGTCTTTGGCCTGTGCTTCCTCAGCTTGTTCCTCTTCAGCTTGTTCTTCTTCAGCCTGTTCTTCAGAGGGTTCTTCTTCAGTTCCCTCTGCTTCCTGTTCGTCCGGTTTGGCTTCTTCCTGTTGCTCTTCTGCTTCCTGGGCGGACTCCTCGCCCGACGCTTCGGAATTCTCCCCGGAATTCTCCCCGGGTTGCTCTTCAGTGGCTTCTTCCTGCCAGATACCGGCCGGGGCCGCCAGCAGGTCGCTGGTACAGCACAAACCGCACGTCATCAACAAAATCAGGGACAGGCTGGCGATAATCGATTTGCAAATGGAAGCTTGATACATAATCGTCGGCAGGGGTTGGTAGTTGGGAATTGCTTGGGGCTTTGACGAAATGGACAACGCGTCAGTTCCGGTCATCCTGCGAGCCAATGGTCAATTCGACTTCGACTTCCTCGCCATCGCGATCGACCGTGATTTTGACGACGTCGCCCGGTTCGGAGTTGCGGAAGATACGACTGAAACGGAATACATTGGTAATACGCTGGCCATCGAATTCGGTAATCAGGTCTCCCTCTTTCAAACCGGCCGATTCCGCGGGTCCATCCGGAACGATGGTTTCGATTTTCATTTCGCCATCGACCAGTGACAAACCGAGCCATGGTTCGTTGGCTGGATTGGAACCGCCAATGCCGCGACCCCAATCACGTCCGCTGGCCAGGTCATCCCACTGTTCCGTAAATACATCAACGGGCACGTGTATATTTGTAGTCAGGCTGGCACCAATGCGGCTGTGAATCCCGATCACACTGCCATCCATGTCCACCAGCGGACCTCCCGAATCTCCACCGACCAGACTGCAGTCCGAGGAAATCGCCGAGTCATTAAGACGGAGGATGCGCCCAATTCGAAATACCAGTCCACGGTCGTCGTCCCAGCCACCCGGGTGACCGATCGCCATGACCCACTGACCGGTCTTCAGGTCCTCCGAGATGCCTGGGCTGAGATACGGGTACTTGCCCTTTTCCGTAATCTTCAACAATCCCGAATCAATAGTGCGATTCAGACCGAGTGTCTTTGCATCCAGCTGGGTACCATCCGGCAGGCGGATCGTGGCATCACGATCGGCTCCACCGATGACATGGGCGGCGGTCATGACATATCCATCCCGAGTCACAATAACGCCCGTACCCTGATTCTGTCCGACTTGCACACTGACCGTGGCATCGGCCACATCCTCGGACAGTTCGCGGAAATGCTCCTGCATCTCACGCAATTGCTCGATGCTCGCGGGTGATTTGTTGCCAAAGAAATCAAACGCACCGACAGTCTGGTTTTCTTCACCAGCAGTCTCGCTCACTTCCGTTTCATTGCCTGTGCTGACATCCGAGTCGGTTTGGGCCGCGGCAAATCCGCCGAGCAGCACCCAGACGACCATCAACACAAAGGCGGTCAGCAAAACGATTCGCAAGCGGTGGATCGGCGTCGGGGTGGCGTGAGCTACAGCTACTTGTTCCCGGGAAGGGCCAGGCATGGGTCGTGTCATGGCGATTGGGGTTCCTTGGTTACATCCGTAGTTACTGCGCATCTTCTCCTGCAACTATCCATTCGTAACGCGTCTGCGAACAGATTCGGGCAGGACTTTTTGACACTAGTGGGACGCGATGGTCCACGATATTTTACCACCCTAATTGTTGGCCGGCAGGCGGCTAATTCGCCCTAATTTCGTCACATTCCTGTCAAACCGGCGTAAATCCACTCATAACAACCGTTTCCGAACCGTTGTCACCACTGGTGTAACCGTCATCAGGTAATGCAGTTCACGGACACGTGCGCCAACCACGTACGACAAAACTCTCACAGGAACCATGTGAGTCTTGCTCGCTGCAAACGCGAACACCCGCAATTCGAACCGCCAGTTCAACTTCATGCCGTTGGCGGTGGCATTCGCGCGCTACCCGCAGAGTATTCCGTCCACGGGTAGATCTGGCTGTTCCAGGCGGTTCCTGAAACCGAGGATGGATCCTGACCAATTCCAGGCGGCAGTTCTTTCCCCATTGTCTTGGATGACAAATCGCTAGCGGCGAGACCGCGCGGCAGGCGTCAAACTTTGCGCCGACTGCCTGACCGATCATGCGAAGCGTCGTGTTTTCTGCTTTGCGGACTTTTTTTTCCTTGTAACAGTTCTCGCGGATAATCCTTCATTCACGAATCTGACAATGCCGATGACAGGGAAGACTGTTTTGTCCGCTCCGCATCGGCAAGGCAGCAGAGTGCGAACGCACTGATACTGAACAGAATCCAATCACCGCATCAGCCATAGACAGGGATGGCGTACTGGCCGGCTGCCAGGCGACCACGACCCGTGAGGAGGGAAACAATGCTTCGTCCAATGATGATGGCACTGGCCATGGGCATCGCCATGCTGGCCATGACCAGCACACAGGAAGCGGCCGCACAGGATTATCGCGTCGCCGGAACCTACGGCACTTACGGCTCGCAAAACCTGCAGCGTTTTTATCACTATCCGTATGTGACGTACCCGCATAACTACTGGGGCGCCGAATACTATCGCAGTAACGGCGACATGTACCACCGTTATCCGCAAGAAATGCGTATTCCGGTTTACAACCGCTCGTGGCACAACTACTACCCGAGCAGCCGCCGTTACCACTGGGGCCATCACTTCATTCTGGATGTGTTCTAGACCCGGCAACAATCAAAATCACAAGGCCCGCGTCACTGGATGCGGGCCTTTTGTCGTTTAAAGTCAAATCCGCGGATCGGACAAGTCTGGCCATCTAGAATTCCAGCCCAATACGCGACTTGAACTTCTGGTACAGCAGGGACACCCCCAGCAACAACAGCCCCAGAATCAACAACGCAATCACGCGAATGATCAACTCAACCTGGCTGAGGTCAACGAGGAACACTTTTAGCAACACCAGACCAATCAGGGCGATGCCCAGATAACGCGCCAGCGGATATCGCAACAGGAAACCACTCCCTACCAGCAGCGAGGCATAAACACCCCAGGCGACGGAGAACGTCGCCATC
>JBPCVB010000166.1:0-3115 GCA_051010855.1 Pirellulaceae bacterium
GGCAGAGTCTCCTTGTTCTCTTCCCACCAACGTCGCCACCACGCTCCGTCGTGATATTTTCGGTAGGAAACACCCGTGACATCGGACAGCCCGAAATAGCCCACACCGTACACCGTGTCGTAGCTATTGTCGGCGTCAATCAGGCCAATCATGGTTGGAATGATGTAAGGATATTTTGTTTCGCCCAGGTTCATGGCGATGGTCCACAGATCGGACCTCAGCTCTGACGCGTCTTCGTTGTCAGCAACAGATGCTTCCCACATCTCAACCATCTTTTTTAATTCTGCTTCCAGGGCGACACGCATTGCCTGGGGCGAAATCGGGAGTGCGTTAAGGAGCGTGCCGATGACGGGGTTGGCGAAAGGAATCTGGCCGTTGCGTAGCATCAAGTCGAGCTTTGCCGTCAATCCGGCTTCCACAATCGCCCGCTTGAAAACCGGACTATGACGCGAGCCTTCGCTGATCTTTTTCAGCAGTGTTTCCAGCTGAATTGGATCACCGCCGTCCAGTTCATCAACCATTTCACTGGCCAGCTGGGCCATCAGTTGTTCATACGTTGTGCCCTGAGTTGCTTCACGCCAGCTTTCGTATTGGGCTGCCGTGGCAAACTTCTCCAGCGTTATCCATTCCAGATAGGTTCTGGCAGTGTCCTGCACGCTTGGCTCGGGCGACCGCATTCCAAGCTCGAGAATTTCGAAATAATTGGCATGGAGCGATTCAACGAAGAACCCGGGCGTGAACCCCTTCATAATTTGCCTGCGGACATCCGGCCCAATTTCGTTCCAGCAAGCGCGAAGAATCTGCAACGGCCGGTCACCCTGCATACGCGACATCGTCGCCCCCATTCCCGCACCGACATTCCAGCGTGCTTCGTTGGGAATCGACGTCAGGTGCGCAATCCACTCTGCATCGCTGGATTCAAGCGAAAGCCCCGCGGACTCCTGGCTCTCCCCCGGCGTATTGGTGCGCTCTCGCGCTCGCTTGATCACGCCGAACACGTCGTGATTCTCAGCCAGAAATCCCTCATCCTGCCATGCGGCAAGCAAATCCTCGATGCCACCATCCAGCAACGTAGCGCGGGCAATTCGCATTTCAACAAACATGGTCTGGTGTTCAAGGATATTGCTGATCAGACCGTGGACATTGCGTGTCGCTGGATCTTTGGCCTCGTCCAGGCGAGTCTGAATATCGCTGGCTACGATTTCGTCGGCCAGCATTCCAGTTGTGGTCTCGTACCACTGCCGATAGCCGTCGAGATCGGACTCGAAATTGCGATGAATCACACCTTCGATGTAGGTAGCAGCAAAACTGCGACTGCCACTATCGGGAGAGCTCATCCCCAGATTCATGACCTGAAAAAAGTGCGAGTTGATTTCGGCGTGCGGGTAATAGCCCTTGAGGATTTGTTTGCGGACGCTGATTTGGATGTCGTCCCAGCAACTTTCCAGAATCCGAAAGCCCCGTCCCTCCGGTAGCTGAGCCAATGCGACGCCGAGATTTTTGCCTACGAACCAGCGTGCGGTCTCGGGAACGCTGGTCAAATGCTCGACCCATTCCTCATCCGTTTTGTCTTCACCGGGCTCGGCCGATTCCGACTCGGCGATGATCGGCGAATCCACGTTTGACACATCCGACGGGTCCGCTGGAGCATGTGTGCGTAGCATTCCCGTTAGCAAGACACTCATCATGGCCAGTGCGGCAATCACAGCCGTGAACGCCGATCCGGCGCGAGGTGTGCGGCCAGATTCGGACAGGATCAAGGAAACGCGTTCCCTGATATTGGAATGTCGTGTCGCCATCGAGGAGAATCCTGGCCGTCGCGGATTAGGTGTAAAGGCAATCAGGGATTCAGCAAATTTTTCTGGCCCGTCGGCAAATCGCACTGCCCACGCATCGCAGGCGATCTCGGAGAGTCGATACATGCGGTAACAACAGTAGTGCACCAGCGGATGCCAGGGCAACAAACAGCGAGTTGATTCGGCAAGCAGGGCTGACCAGTGATCGCGGCGTTTCCAGTGCGCCAGTTCGTGAGTCAGGATGGCTCCCCAATCAAGTTCCTTGTTGTATTTGGTCGGGATGATGATCATCGGCTGCCCCCAGCCACTGATGACCGGGCACTGGATCCGACCCGATTTACGCAGCTGCACTGGTCGAGTCACGCCGAGATCGCGACAGGCCCGGCTTATTGCTAACTGAAGAGCGGCGTCGGTGACCGGCTGGCTGGTGCGGGTAATTCGCAGTGCCGACCAACCGCCAATGATCAATCGCAACAGCAGCCATGCGGATCCAGCGGCCCACGCAACACCCAGCAACATCCACCACGGTACCGCGGAATACCAGGGTGCTTCTGCAGCAATTGAGGTGGCAGGTGTGATCGGTGGGCCGGGCAGGGCCGCTCCTCGGGCTGGCGCTGTTTGCGTTTCCGGACCGACGGATACAGCCGGCGGTTCCGCGGTCATTCCGGGAGTCTGATGATTCATGGCCGCAGAGTGCGCCAACTCCTGCTGCGGGCTCGCAGGCGATGAAGTCGTTTCCGTTGGCGTTGATGGCTGCAGTGCCGCGTCCGTTTGCAGGCTGTCAGGAATCGCCAAAGCAGACCGCTCGGCCGGCTGTACGGGCGGCGTAATCAGACCCCAGCCCATTTGATCGGCGGACCACGAGAACAAGGGCATGATCACGACGCACAGCAGACCAAACAGCAAAACGCGGTGAGCTCGCGAAGCGTTGCGACTCAAAATACCTGACACCGCGATGGCGAGTACCAGCAACAGTGTCAATTGGCCGAGTGTCAGTACGAATAGTGTCATTGTTTTTTCTCCCGGCGTTTGGCGTCGATCATTTTCCGCAGCTCGTCGAGTTCTTTTGGCGTCAGTTCCTGTTGTTCCAGCAGCGTCTGAAACATCGCCCGGGTATTGCCGTCAAAAGCGCGACGGACAAAGGCAGCGATAGATTTGGCCCCGGCCTGTTGGCGGGACTTTGTGGCGTGATAGACGTAGGCCCGGCCGCTCTTCTCTGGATTGACCCAGCCCGATTTGGTGAGGTTTTGCAGCGTCGTCAGCACGGTTGTATAGGCAGGTTTGCGACCGGGCTGCAAATGCTCGATCACGTCCTGCAC
>JBPCVB010000167.1:0-12122 GCA_051010855.1 Pirellulaceae bacterium
GCCATCACGCGTCCGCCGATGCGTTTTTCCTTGAGCATGAATGTGCCTTCGACCTTGACGGGGTAGACCATAAAGTCGACTTCGTGACCTGATTTCAGCTTGATCAGCACGCAATCGCATAACGCCGCACCCGGACCAAAACAGCATTCCTGGTTGTCACGCACCAGGATAAACAGCTTGATGCCACTGAGCTTGGTGCCGGGCAACATGTAACCTCGCAGGCTGATACGCTGGCCATCGAGCTCCTCGATTTCCGTCGTCAGGTAATCACGGCTGAACTCGACGTCCTCTTCCATCTCGAATGCGATGTCCTCGAAGGTCAGGTCGAGCGTGTCGGCGGAATCGTCCTGGGCACGCGCGTTCAAGCCGGGCGCTGCGGCAATTATCGTGGAGATCAGCAACATCAAAAGGCGTGGGCGAACCATAGATGGCCTATTTAACGATTTCGGCGTCGATCTGGTAGTAGACTTTGGGCACTTCCTTTTCATCCGTTGGAGCTGCACGGCGATTCAAACGAAACGTGCCGGCAATCTTGCGTACCCGCAAACTGTAGTTTACGCGTTCCTCTCCCTGGATGGAAATCGCAACTACATCGGTAATTTCAGGGTTTCCACCAAAACAACAGGATCCGAAATCGCCGACCAGAATGAAATCCCTGAGGTTGGTGCGGTGTGTACCCGGGCGGACATATCCCTTGAGAAAGACCTTGGTACCGTCCAGTTCCTCGGCATTGGGGGAGTAAGGCAACTGCGATTTCCTGTCCGGTTTGAGCATGCGGAAAGAAATTCGTTCGTAGCCCTCTGGCACTTCCGTCATGTAAACGTAGGTATGCCAGGCGGTGCCGCCAGCCAGCAACAGGATGGAAAGGACAAGTCCGATTTTGGCGAGCTTGCGACCTACCAGCTCTTCGGGAAAGCGACGCACATTGGTCACTCCGATCCAGCTCAATCCGAGACCAATGACCGGCAGCAGAATCAGCGGAGTGGCCAGCAGATAGCCCAAGCCGAGGAAGGCAAAGATGGTACCACCCACTGCGGCTTTGCTAAGCGACCGATAGTGAATCTCCAGCTCGTCGCTATCCGGTTTGTCAAGTTCCTTGTCCATGGCGACGTTGACAGTTGCTCGGTTTGCTGGCGATGACTCTCGAGCCCTCGAATCTGAATCGCGGCGCTAAAAGATCAGTCGCTCGAACCAGCCATTCAGCACGGACCAGAGCAAAACAAAAATCAGGATGCAAATTCCAAGTGCTACCAGAATCATGACAGGTCTCGAAGGATTGCCGGCTGAAATAATCGCTGCCGGCGGAGTGGATTGTGTTCGTTGGGCCAGTTGGTCTTCCGCGGTACCCGTTACAGGACTCAGCTGAGGAGCGGGTGGTTCGGGACTACCTGTTGATACGTAGGTGGCGGCAGCGGTGTTCGCCTGGTTACTGGACGGCTCGCCATCGTCGTAAATCTGCGGAATTTGGCCGTTAGCGGACGGGTTCTGATCAGCGTCAGATGGGCCGGATGAGTCAGAACCACCGCCCGATTTTCCGGACGGTTCGGCAGCGCGGGATTCTCCCTCGCCGCCTGCCGCGTTTGTCTCTTGTTCGGTTACCTGGTCGTTGTCGCCTGGGTCGTTCTTGTCAGAAACCTTCTCTTCGCTGGAAGTATCGTCTTCTTCATCACCCCAATCGTCATCTTCGTCACCCCAGTCCAGGTCGGCGAGCATGTCAGCCCGTTTGGCGGCATCCGGATCGATCTCGCGCAGCTCGACAATATACGTCTTGGCCTCTGGTTTGGGGCAGGCCTGCAGGTACGAGATGATGGGCGTACGCACCCAGCGGGTTTCGTCGGTGTCCGATTCCTTGAACATGACAACCAGACGATCCATCACAGACCAGTCTTCCCAGCGAGCCAGATCCGGAATCACCATGTCGGCCATCTTGGGTCGATCCAGCACCAGTCGCAACGATGCCACGATGCGGGGCAAGTCAACCTTGTCGGCCTCGGTTCCGTGAAAACGCAACGCGGTAATCGCCGAGAAGACATCGATGTATTCGGCGTCAGGATTTGCCAGGAACAGTTCCTCGATCAGCGAAACACCATCATCGCCGGTGAGCGTGAGGTAACAGGCAATCAGCGCGTCGAGCCCGGCCTGGCGATCGCGATCACCGGACTTGAGAATATCTTCCAGAAAATCGACTTCGCTTTCCTCACCACACACTCCCAGCAAGGTGTAGTACAGCCGCTTGCGACTTTTCATTACATCGGGATCTTCCAGCCAGCCAATCAGCTTTTCACGATCAAGTTGATCCTTCAGGCCCTTGACGTCATCGTAGGAGGCCCGGGCAAACTCGTCATAGGCGTCGTAGGCCAGGACGTCTTCTTCATCCTCAAAGTGCCGCGCGAAAAAGGCGAGGCGTTCGGGTCCCGATTCAGGCAACAACTTCAGCTGGTTGAGGTAATCGACAACGCGATCGGAAACCTTTAACGGCGTCGTCCAGTTAACCGTGTCAGCGCCACTGCCCATGATCAGGAACTTTTCGCCCAGCTTGTTGGAGCGACTGACAACGACCGCCTCGAACTTCTCACCGACCGGCATTAACTCGGCGCCTGTCAGGACACCGACCACCTTGAAATTGGCACGCGGCAGTTGCGCTTCATCGGGACTGCTGGGCTCACTTTCCAGCGTGGCAATGACGACCACATCGGAGGAGGCGATTTGCTCGGCGAAGGTCTGTGCGATAGCGCTGCAAAACGGGCACGCCCACACCGGCGCTGTGGCAACCAGGGCAATCGTTGACAGCAAGCCAACGGCCAGAGCGGTTGTCCAGTTTCGGAAGTCGTTGTGTGTCCGCATGACGGTAACTTTCCAGGTGGTGTGAGCCCTGAATGCGGTCGCGGAATGAAGGCAGTTCCCGCGCGAGCCAACACGCGTGCGGCGGCCATCAATCCCGGTTTATTAACGACCAGTCAGGTACCCAGCGACTCAGCCACGTCCGTGCGATAAGCAGTAATGGCCGGATAAACGCCGACAATTACGGCCAGCAAGATGAGGCCTGGGATCAAAAACAGCTCAGGGGAAATTCGCACCCATTCTAGATCATCGCCGCCCAAAAATGGAATCCCTGAAAATCCCAGGTAGCCAAGAATGGGTACTCCGGGCGCAAAATCGAAGAATCCGATAGAGACACCTGTGCGAGACTCCACAATCGGGCTGGCAGCGGCATTTAATGCGTGCCCCAGCACCCACCCGATTATTCCCCCCAACATCGCTAGCGTAATGGATTCCAGCAAGGTGATGGTTAATACCCGCGAACGATTGGCACCCAACGCCCGCATCACGGCAATCTCGTGACGTCGCTGTGCCATGGAGCTGTAGATGCCCACGAGGATACTGATGCCCGACACGATGCAGATCATGATCGTCAGCGCCAGCAGGATCCAGCGAATTGGGTTAACAAACGTTTCGAACAGGATCGTAACTTCTTCGACCGGCGCCACTGCCTGAATCTGGTCCTTGCTGCGCAGTGGTCTGAAATCGGACCAGGTTAGAACATCGTTCAGAAATCCGTTGTCGACCGCGCTTTTGAACAGGAAACCCGTTCCGACACCGACAAAGCCATCATCTTCCTCTTCTTCGTCTTCCTCTTCCACGCTGGCACGAATCAAAACTGCCGTCACTTCACGTTGCTCGATGGGCAGACGCGTCGCCTTCAGGTTGGCGTCATTGTCTTCGGTGCTGTCGCCATTGGTTGTCGGAGAAACGGGGGCCCTGACTGGATCCAGTGCCGTGCGACTTTCCGTATCGGCAGCGTGGTCCTCCATGAGAAAAAAGCCTTCCATGTTGGCATAGACGGCTCGGTCATAAGGAAGTCCGGTGCGGTCGAGGACACCGACGATCGTGAATCCCTGTTCATGCGTGTGAGCGCTGGGATCGTTGGGATCACCGTGAATGGGATTAATAACATCGCCGACTTTCAGGTTCAACTCGCGTGCAACTGTGGCACCCAATACCGCTTCAAAAAAACCATGTTCGCGGCTGAACTCCTCGAAGCCCCGCCCTTCGGCAAACGTCATTTGTTCGCGGGTATCGAGATCGAGAAAGATCTCGGTAAAAAACTCAGGCACCGTCCCCACGACGCGGAACCGATCCAGGTAGTCGCCGAGGTTGACGGGGATCGCCATTTCGACCAGATATTTCATCTCGCCGTCGACATTGATTCCCATGCGAAGATCGTCCAGCCGGTGCTCGGCACTACGCAACGTCTGGCCGGCAAACGCAGCCAGGCCTGAACCGGGTGTGGCCGCAGTCAGCAATCGTTCGGTCAGCAATTCGGTCTGTTCGCGCGCCAGTCGCGACTGCCAGGCGATGGAGTGCCGAAGTTGTTCGCCACGTCGCTGTTTATCACATACAGCCAGATAGTATTCGTAGGGAATGTTTTCCACCGGCGAACTGAGGTAGAACACCGTGTTCATGGTGACCTGCATGCCGCTGCCGGAGGTCGCCATGATCAGTTCGTACGGAAAGTTGGAATTGCTTTTGAACGACCGGGACACCACGCCATGTACGGTGAGCACGGCCACTACCAGCATCACGCCCAGTGCCATCGACAGGATGGTCAAAAACGAGCCCAGTCCTCGATGCTGAATACTTCGCCAGGCTATTTTCAGGGAGTTCATGGTGTTGGTTTCTTGTTCTCGTAGCGGCGTTCTTTTTTGGTTCCGATTTGGTTGTCATATCGGAAGTCTGGCGACTTCCTCTACGCGTTTTCGGCTATCGCTTCGGCGACTACACGATTCACATCGGCCAGCTGGTCGATTCGCTCGAATTGATCCGAGACCTCCCTGTTGTGTGTAACCAGGATCAGCGCGATGTTCTCCTCGCGACAGGTCTCGCGAATCAACTCCACGATCTGTTTCTGGTTTCGCGGGTCAACGTTGGCGGTCGGTTCGTCGGCCAGCAGCAGTTTGGGACGGTTGGCCAGTGCCCGGGCCACCGCCACACGCTGTTGCTCACCGACACTCATCTTGCGCGGGTGATGCGAAGCCCGGTGCGCCAGTCCGACTCGTTCGATCAGCTTCTTGGCCCTCGCATGGTCACGTTTTCCCCTGGCAAAGGTCATGCCCAATACAACATTCTCCAGGGCACTAAAGGCGGGTAGCAGGTTAAATGTCTGAAACACGTAGCCGAGCTTGTCTGCCCGAATGCGATCGCGGGCCGCTTCGCTGTATTTGGTCACCTCGATGCCATCCAGATGAACCTTGCCGGTGGTCGGTTGGACGATACCGGCGATAATGTGCAGTAGTGTTGTCTTGCCACAGCCACTGGGTCCGATCAACGCTACCTGTTCACCCGCGCCCACTTCGTATCGGGGCACGTCCAGGATCGACAGCGTTTCACCGTTGGGCTGGCGGTACTGTTTTTTGACGTCTTCGAGCAGCAGCATGGCAGTGTGAATTGAGATCAGCAGAGCGAACCGTCATATGGTAATGAATCACGGCGTGACGCAAAGGCGAGCCACGAGGAGAAGTCGCAGGGTTTACCGATTGCTGGCAAGCGGATTGGGATAACACAGCAAGGTCATGTGCATTTTCCTACGCAATCCAGTTGCTGCGGGTTCGGCGGCCCGGTCCTATCCCCGCCGCATGGCGCGGTCGATTTGGCGTTTGACATCCCGCTCCTTCATGGTTGAACGTTTGTCGTGCAGCTTTTTGCCACGTCCCACGCCAATCATCACCTTGACGATGCCGCGGGCGTTGAAATAAACCCGCATGGGTACGATGGTCAGCCCCTTTTCCTGCGTGCGGGCAGCCAGCTTTTTCAGCTGTTCGGCATGCACCAGCAACTTGCGGGGTCGTTTTGGATCATGATTCCAGATCGTGGCCTGTTTGTATTCGGGGATATCGGCACCGACCAGCCACAATTCTCCATCGCCATACCGCACATAGGCTTCGTCGAGCGACAATTTGCCATCGCGCAGGCTTTTGACTTCGCTACCGACGAGCATGATGCCGCATTCCAGTTTCTCCTGGATTTCGTAACGATGGCGGGCCCGGCGGTTTTCAGCGATTTTGCGTTCGCCGCTGGCAGCCGCCGCTGCCTTGTCCGCTTTGGTTTTTTTGCGATTGCCTCGTGCCATGGTTGCCAGCTACGAACATAAACGGTGTTTAAGGTGGTGTAGTTTGCCGCGAACGCAGTTTGACGGAATATCCCGATGACCGGCTGGCTGCTGATGTCTAGAATACATCAGCCTGACCTGTTTCCCCAACCACTTGTTCGCTGTTGGCCTGTGACTGATTCCGCTGCTTCCGGTTCCGCATCCGCTCCCGTTCCGTCCCTGGTTCAGCTGAACACGGGTCCGGCTGATCGTCGTTTACCACGCTGGCTCAAACGAAATGTGCCAAAGGGCAATGCCAATCATTTCACGGCCAGCCTGCTGGAAGAACTTGATCTGGAAACTGTTTGCGATAACGCCAAATGCCCCAATCGCATGGAGTGTTATTCACAAAAGACGGCCACTTTCATGATCCTGGGCAATGTGTGTACGCGTCCCTGCGGTTTCTGCGCGGTCAGTCGCGGCAAGCCGGGACCCCTGGAAGCCGACGAGCCCGAACGACTGGCCGAGGCCGCTTGTCGACTGGGACTCAAACATGTGGTCATCACGTCGGTTACGCGGGACGATCTGAATGACGGCGGCGCAGATCACTATGTCCAGTGCATCGAAGCGGTACGGCGCCGCAGTGACGCCACGATCGAAGTGCTGACACCCGACTTCGTGCACAACAAATCAGCGCTAGACCAGGTCGTTGCCGCGCGGCCCGATGTGTTTAATCACAATACCGAAACCGTGCCCCGGCTGTATCGCCGCGTCCGCGGCCCCAAGTCCGATTACCGCTGGACCCTGCAACTGCTTCAGCGGGTCAAGGACCTGGACCCCGGTGTTAAGACCAAGAGCGGATTGATGCTGGGGCTGGGCGAACAGCGGCAGGAAATCCTCGATGTGCTGGCCGACTTGCGAGATGTGAGTTGCGATTTCCTGACCCTCGGTCAGTACCTGCAACCGGCCACCGATCGTTACTTGCCGGTTGTGCGATATGTCGAACCAGCCGAATTCGATCTGCTTGGAGAACAGGCCGAACTGCTGGGATTCCGCAAGGTCGCCAGTGGACCGTTCGTTCGCAGTAGCTATCACGCTCGCGATATGGCCGAATGTGATGACTAAAGAGCAACCGTCCGCCGTTGAAGCACTCCAGTCCGCCACGCTGAAGATCCAGCTTAACGGCCAGCTTCGGGAGTTGCCACGACCCTGCTCAGTTGCCGATTTGTTGCTCAGTCTGCAAACCGGATCGGCACCCGTCGCCGTCGAACGGAACGAGCAAGTTGTGCCAAAAGCCCGCCACGCTGATACGTTGCTGGTGGAAGGCGATCAGGTAGAAGTTGTTACTCTGGTTGGCGGAGGCTAGAGCGGATATGAGTCAACTACACACTCACGACGAAACGCAGGCCCCCGGGGCAGGCACCGACGACCGGTTGTTGATCGGGACTCACGAGCTATCGAGTCGCCTGATACTGGGAACAGGTCGATACCGTTCCTTCGCCGAGATGCAGGCGGCCCACCGGGCTGCGGAAACGGATTGCGTAACGGTCGCCGTGCGACGTGAAAAACTGCACGACAGCCAGGGCAACAACATTCTGGATTTTCTCGATCTCGAACATTTGACCCTGCTACCCAATACGGCAGGCTGCTTCGAGGCAACTTCGGCCGTTCGAGCTGCGCGTATGGGCCGCGAGATACTTTCCGATCTTGGCAACCCTGGTGCCAACTGGATCAAGCTGGAAGTGTTGGGTGACAGCCGGACGCTGTTGCCTGATCCGGTTGAAACATTGCGGGCAACCGAACAGCTGGTTAACGATGGCTTTGAAGTGCTGTGTTACACCAGCGACGATCCCGTGATTGCCTGGAAGTTAAAGCAGGCCGGTGCCGTGGCCGTGATGCCGGGTGGCAGTCCGATTGGTTCGGGTCAGGGCGTGGCCAACCCGCTGAACTTGCAGATCATTCTGGAACAACTCAAGTCTGATGACGTCGACTATCCGGTAATTGTGGACGCCGGGTTGGGCACACCCAGCGATGTCGTAATTGCATTGGAACTGGGTGCTGATGCCGTGTTATTGAACACGGCTGTGGCTCGGGCCAGAGATCCGGTCGCGATGGCTGAAGCCATGAAGCTGGCGACCCAGGCGGGACGTCTGGCCCTGCAGTCCGGCAGAATTGGCAAATCCCGCTATGGGTCGGCCAGCAGCCCGGAATTCGGCATGATTGCCGAGAAAACCGGCGTTTCAGGGCACTAAAATTCTCAATTTGCCCACCTTTGTCGCGGTTGGAGGGAGCCAGGTTTGTTAATTCCCTAAATTGCCCATATTTCCACGGGAAGAAACTTGACTGCCCCTATGGCGCGACGCAAAATGGTTAAATTAGCCCGAAAATGCGTCGGAAGACTGTGCCGGGAGTACGCTAACCCCCCAAACTGTCGTCCAAGCGTAAATTGCCTAAGTTTGAATTTGAACAACGAGCTGCTCCACTATGAATGAACTTCTCAAAACGCTGCGTCTCGGTTTTTACGTGTGCGCACTCCCTCTCGTTGCCACGGCCATTGCATCGGCACATTCGTGGATCAATGTCGACGATGATTCTTTGGCTACGCAACTGGATCAGATGGAAGCAATCCAGGTCGTTCCGGCAGGTGTCGGCGAGGTGATTGCGGACGTTAATCCTCATGTCAAACACAACTTGCGTATTGACCAGTCTGGTGGTGTCTCCGGACAGATCCTGACTCGGGGTGGTTCCGACATTTACGGAACGCCCGATCTCAGCGTTTCGCTGAATTACCGCGGTGACGCAGTCGCCACTTCGACGACTGATCAAAACGGCCAGTTTCATTTTGAGAATGTTACTCCTGGTGCCTACACGTTCATTGCGTCGTCACCGACCAGCATTACCACCTTCGGTGTTTACGTATACGCCGATGAGGCGTTGCAACCGGCGCCTAATGAATTCCAGTTGAGCGTTGCAGCTGCTGGCAGCAATGTGACGGGAGTTCGTGAAATGCTGAATTCCGAGGTTGAGGCAGTTGCCTATTCCTACACGCCCAACGAAGCCGAATTGCCTGTCTTCGATGAATTAATGCAGGTTGATCGCAATTCTGACGGTTCGCTGTCAGGACGCGTCGTACCGCTGCAATGGCTGGAAAGCCAGACCCGTTTCAACCTGACCGGCAACTACGTGTACCTGTTCGATGCTTCCGGCATGGCAGCTCAGGTTCCGGTCGATGCAAACGGCAACTACCGGATTGAGAACGTCACCCCGGGCATCTACGACTTTGTTTCGTTCGGTCCGCACGGTGCAGCGGCCATGTCGATTCAGGTCACTGGGCTGGAATCGGTTACGTCAACCTCAACAATTACCGAATTCGTCGCTGCGTCGCAGCAAATTGTGCAGGATGGCTTCAACACGGTCCTTTGCGAACCTCCGGTCGGTATTGGTAACGAATTTCCGGTTGAGGTCGACGTTATTATCCCGCAACAGCAACAAGATTGCTGTGGCGGCGCCTTCGGCGGCTACGGTGGCTACGGTGGCGGCGGCTATGGCGGTGGTGGCGGCTTTGGTGGTGACTGGGGCGGTATTATCGGCGCTGCTCTGGGTGCCTGGGTATTGGCCGAAGCATTCAATAATAACAACTTCAACAACGGCGGCGGCGGCGGTGGGGTCATCGTACCACCTACCGTTTTGCCTCCAGTTTCGCCGTTCTTTTAACGAACATGTTTTTTGAAATTCCAAGCCGATGGGGCGCTGCCCCTCGGCTTTTTTTGTGTTTGTAGTCTCCTTCCACAACGAGGTAACAACCGTGACCAGACTAATCCTAATCGCCTTGGTAACGCTATGCGTCCTGGCAACTTCCAGCAACGACTTGCAGGCACAGAATTTCAACGTTGGCCTGGGTGCCGGTGCCGACAACTTTGAATACACCGACCCGCGTCTGGGGATTTGCCTCGAGAACGATTGTTTCCGTGGCGCTCCTCCCTGGATCCCCGGTAGCTGGGGTACGCCTTATTCCTGCGGCGGCTACGGTGGCGGCGGCTACGGCGGTGGATATGGAGGCGGTGGATACGGTGGCTGTGGCAGTGGCTGGGGAGGCGGATGTCAGGGAGGTAACTGCGGCGGTTACGGTGGTGGCTACGGCGGCGGATGCGCCGGTGGCAATTGCGGCGGCTACGGTGGTGGCTATGGTGGCGGCTACGGTGGTTACGGCGGTGGATGTGCCGGTGGCAATTGCGGCGGCTACGGTGGTGGTTACGGCGGAGGCTACGGTGGTTTCGGCGGCGGCGGCTACGGTGGTGGTTACGGCGGCGGCTACGGTGGTTTCGGCGGCGGTGGCTACGGTGTTGGCAATGCCATCATCGTGCGTGTCCGCGTAGGAGGCCAGGCGGTCAATACGGTGCCAAATGTACAGACCTATTATCCGGGCGTGAATAACATTTATCCTGGCGGAGTCAACAATCAGCAGCGACGCACGACCGGCAGTACTGACTTGCGAAATATCAACGCCGAAGCGTTCATTCCCGGCCAGGTGCGGCCCACGATGCCTCTCCTGCGTAACCAGCCCTCTTCGGGTTCCACGCCGGCACAACCTGTTTCGGGTGGTTATCGATACAAGTTTTGATCGATCGATCGATTCAGTAAAGCTTGCCTTTTCGGCAAGCTTTTTTTTTGCGCGGAACATGAGCTAACGGGTACGACCAGGAATGAGAAGTGCGCTTGGAAATTCAGGATCGTCCGTCGATGGCGATCGCTTCATCCCCCGAAATCAGGAGCCAATACGGTCGTGCGGCGATTGATCGCGTCGTTCCTCCGGCCAGCCAGCCCGACCCGACTGGTCGGAGGAACGATCAAATAGCCCGGTAATCTTGGTGCCTGGACAAGAAATAGCAGGTATTTACTCGGTCCGTGACCGTTATTTGGCAGGAAACGGTGAACTACCTGCCGGTCAGAATTGTGCTCAATTGGATGGGAAGAAACTTGACTCGCTTCCGGAATTGCCTCAAACTTACCGGTCTCACCCTGAAGCATAATTGCACTCGGTCGGGCTGGGCGTATGTTACCGCCCCTCTGTGTGCCAGCTAAATCACCTGGTTTGACGTTAAACAAGAGTTGCCACAATGAATGAACTTCTCAAAACACTGCGTCTCGGTTTTTACGTTTGCGCACTCCCGCTGGTGGCCACGGCCATTGCATCGGCCCATTCGTGGATCAATGTCGATGATGATTCATTGGCTACGCAACTGGATCAGATTGAAGAAATCCAGGTCGTTCCGGCAGGTGTCGGCGAAGTGATTGCGGATGTCAATCCTCACGTCAAACACAACTTGCGGATTGATCAGTCAGGCGGTGTCTCCGGACAGATCCTGACTCGCGGTGGTTCCGACATTTACGGTACTCCTGATCTCAACGTTACGCTGAATTACCGCGGTAACGCAGTCGCCAGTGCGACGACCGATCAAAGCGGCCAGTTTCGTTTTGAGAATGTTTCAGCCGGTGCTTACACGTTCATTGCGTCTTCACCGACCAGCATTACCACCTTCGGTGTTTACGTATACGCCGATGAAGCGTTGCAGCCAGCGTCAAATGAAATCCAGTTGAACGTTGCAGCGGCTGGCAGCAATGTTACGGGCGTTCGCAATCTTCTGAATTCTGAAGTGCAAGCGGTAGCGTATACCTACACGCCCAACGAAGCCGAATTGCCTGTGATTGATGAAGTGATGCAAGTCGATCGGAATGAAGACGGTTCGTTGTCAGGACGCGTCGTACCGCTGCAATGGCTGGAAAGCCAGACCCGTTTCAACCTGACCGGCAATTACGTGTACCTGTTCGATGCTTCCGGCATGGCAGCCCAGGTTCCAGTCGATGCCAACGGCAATTACCGGATTGAAAACGTTAACCCGGGCATTTATGACTTTGTATCCTTTGGTCCTCACGGTGCTGCGGCCATGTCGATTCAGGTCACAGGATTGGAATCGATTGCAGGCAATTCAGCCGACGTCACGTTTGCCAGCGCCAAGTCAGGTAACCTGGACAATGG
>JBPCVB010000168.1:0-3905 GCA_051010855.1 Pirellulaceae bacterium
AACAATTCCAGATTCTGGCGGCCCAAGCCAAGTTGCCCCAACTCAGACGTGAATTCAAACGGCTGCGCCGCGAGGTAGATGCACTGACGTCGCAGGCGGATGAACCGGACAGTACTCACAAAGCTGCCTGAATGGTAACCCGACGATGCGCGAGAAAATTGGACTGATCGCTGGTTGGGGAGATTTTCCAGTAGCCGTCGCGCAGCAGCTGCACGGACGTGGTTTTGACGTATTTTGTGCCGGCTATCATGGCCACGCTGATCAGCAAGCTTTGCGGCCGTTGTGCCGTGTATACAAACCAGTTGGCATGGCTCGGCTGGGTGCGCAGGCCCGATATTTCCGCCGCAATGGAGTCACCCGCGCAATGATGGCCGGCAAGGTCTTCAAAACGGTGATCTTCCAACGGTTCTACTGGCTAAGACACACTCCCGATCTCGCATTCATACGTTTCTTTTATCCCCACTTCGTCACCAAAACTGCCAATCGCAATGACGATGACTTGTTGTTAACCGCGATTCGGCTGTTCCGTTCTTACGGCGTTGACATTGTTCCTGCAACTGACCTGGCCCCGGAGCTGCTTGTGAAAGAAGGCAACCTGACGCAACGACGCCCCAATGATGCTCAGCAACGCGATATCGAATTTGGCTGGCAGATCGCGCGAAAAATGGGGGGACTGGATGTCGGCCAAAGCGTGGCGGTCCAGGGCCGTGTTGTGCTGGCGGTGGAAGCGATTGAGGGCACCGATGAATGTATCCGCCGGGCAGGAATGCTTTGTCCGACTGGCGGATTCACGGTCGTCAAGGTCGCAAAGCCCCAGCAGGATATGCGGTTCGATGTGCCCACGATTGGCGTGGGAACTCTGAAGACACTGAAAATTGCCGGCGGCTCGGTGCTGGCCATCGAAGCCGACAAGACAATCATTCTCGATCAGCAAGCCGTGATGGAATTTGCCAATCGCCACAAGATCGCAGTGGTTGCCTTGAATGGCGAGGCCATGGACGCTTCGTGCTGCGCAGCAGCCTGATTATTCCATTATTCCTTTACACATCCCGATCGAAGATTCCGACCGCCGCGCCGCGTGAAACCCTGTGCATCCGAACGGTTGGCCGCTAGAATAGTCGCTTCCCGTTCAGGTGCAGATATGGCCAAACAGCAACTTTGCAAAATCAAAAAGCTGTTAAAAAACGACATCGAGGCCTACGTTGCGCACGTCGAGAAGCCGAAATTCGTGTGCGCTTCCTGTGGTCGTGTAGCCAACCGCAAAGGCCTGCTGTGCGAGCCGCTCAAGATCTCCCGGCTCAAGCGCGAAGCTGAATCAAAATAGCCGCCTCTGCAACGGCCAATCTTCCGTTCCCCTGATTCTGCCGCTGGGGGCCTCCCAAAAAACCACTTAGTGTCCTTGACCCCGTCGCCAAATGCTAATAAAACAGCATATGCTAATCGATTAGCACAAGCGAGCCGTCATGACGAAAAAGAAGACTCCACTGGAATTGGGTCGGCGAGAGAGGCAAATCGTCGAGACGGTGGTCAAGCTGGGCGAGGCATCGGTAGCCGACGTCCGTAAACATCTTGTCGATCCGCCCAGCTATTCGGCAGTCCGTGCGATGCTTGGACTGTTGGTGGAAAAAAAGTGGCTCAAGTTCCGCCGCGAAGGCAAACGGTATCTGTATCGTCCTGCGGCCGGACGGGAAAAATCGCAACGGCATGCCGTTGGCCGATTGCTGGAAACCTTCTTTGCCGGCTCTCCTGCGGATGCCCTTGCAGCATTGCTGGATACCTCCGCTTCAGAACTGACTGATGACGAGTATCGGCGCATGCTGGACATGATTGAACAGGCGCGAAAGGAAAACCAATGAACGGTAATCTGTTTCGGCAACTTTTGAGTCATAGCTGGGACTTGTTCCTGGTCGCGCTGGTCGCCAGCACATTGATTTGCCTGTTTGCCATGTTGCTGAGCCGCCTGGCACGACGTCGATCGGCCGCGCACCGCTTTTTCGTTTGGCAAACGGCATTGTTGGGATTGTTGCTGCTGCCGGCAGGAATTTTGGCGTTGCCCAATGTCCCGCTTGGCTTGTGGCCGGTCTCAGAATCGACCGCAGAATCCCAACCTGACGTCCCGGTTACGTCTGCTACCAGCGTGCCACGTGCCGACACCACGCGCCTTTTGCAGCCTGACAATTCAGCCGATTCTCCATCCACACATCGTCAGCCAATGCCAATCGAAAGGCCTGCGCAACCGCCGATCGCAACCCCGACGCCCGCATCCCATCATCAAACGGTATCAGACCAGACCCGACCGGCTGTCAGCCAGGTATTTCCAACCCATCTGCCGTGGACCTCGTTGCTGGTCATCGTGTGGCTATGCGGATGCCTGGCCATGGTAACGAGAATGGTCGTCGGTTGGTGCCGGGTCACAAGACTGAGTCGACACGCAACGGAATTCAAAAAGCGCATTATTCACAACTCCGGCATTCCGGTGCTGGTTTCAGATCGACTGAATGTACCTGTCACGATCGGAATGTTGAAGCAACGAATCCTGTTGCCTGCCGACGCGTATGACTGGTCCCACACACAGCTTCGAATGATCCTCAAACACGAACTGGCTCACATTGCCCGTCGCGATTTGATCTGGCAAACGGTGAACAATCTTGTGCGCAGCCTTTACTGGTTTCAGCCGCTTGTCTGGCTGGGCGAGAGGAGCCAGCGACTGGAACGCGAACGCGCTTGCGATGACCGGGTCCTCGTCAATGGTGAAACAGCCGACGCCTACGCCCGTTTGCTACTGGACATGGCGGCTCGACTGTCGGACAAGTCAGTCCGTTTTTCAGCGGCCATTCCCATGGCCACCAAACCGGTGGAACGTCGTCTGATCAATATTCTCGCTGCCGCGACTCCGCGCAACCAGGCCGGACGCACGTTTCAGGTTGGGCTAATGTTGCTGTTCATTTCCGTGTTCCTTGCAACTTCAATCCTGCGACCGTTTTCACCTCGCAGCGATGCAGCAGCCCGTGTTAACCCGGAACCTCCGCCTGCCATGCCATTTGTTCAAGCCAGGCAAGACGAGGCACCAACCAGCGACAACGAATCGACCGGCCAGAATCTGCTGCGGCTCCCGGATCAAATGACCGGCCAGATACTGGATCACAACGGCGATCCGGTACCCGATGCAATGGTCTCGCTGCAAATTCGCCGCTACATGAATGACGGAAACTCCACGGACGTCGAATCCACCATCAAGATCCCGGAGCTTTCGACCAATCTTCAGGGTGAATTCCGCATCGACACAGCGGGAATCGAAATGGAAGCCACCGCAATTTCCATCAGTGGCCACATCCATGCTCACGGTCATCCTGAAAAAGACCTGTATTACCATGTTGGTGTCGACAACCAGGATCAAACCGCGATTCCGCCGGTGCAATTAATGGCAGGTCGACGCATCACCGGACGGCTCGTACCACCGGTCGGGCATGAAGGCGCGCAACTTGTCAAACCGACGGTTCAGGCTGGTGCGACGGCCATCGAACCACGCGAAAATTGGTACGGCGTGCAATACACGCACTGTGCGGATGACGGAAGTTTTGAGATCTGGGTCCCAGCCGATTTGGAGGTCGTTGAAGTCATTGCCCGCTGTGGTAACTATGCCGGCGTCCGCGTACCCGTGCTTCCAGGGGTTGACCATTTGGGTGACATCGAGATGGCACACGGCGCAGTGGTTAGCGGTCAGGTGCTTGACCTGCAAGGCAATCCTGTGTCAGAGACCCTTGTCTTGCTGACACCGCTGGAATATCAGGATTCGAGCGAGCTGTTTGTGCAGGCATTTGTTTTGCCGATCCGTGTCTCGGTGATGACGGACATGGATGGGCATTTTGAGTTACCACCCGCCAGCGGAAAATGCTCCGTCTTGT
>JBPCVB010000169.1:0-3349 GCA_051010855.1 Pirellulaceae bacterium
TGGATATTCCTCCAACAAAAGAACTGTTTTTGATTGCTTTCCAGGGGTGGAAGTAAATCGCTTGAGTAGTTCTTCGCCGACCCAAATGCGTTCTTGGGCAAATTTGAAGTTTTTTTTGGGTGAGATCCGTGATTTCACCCGATTGGGGGGTCAACACTCGCCAAACCGCGGATTTTGGCGTTCCGCGGCTCACCATCCGGGTCGATCGGCAAATAACAGCGGCAGGCAGGGCGGGAAAAACGAACTGGTGCCCTCAGGGCGGTGCTGACACCGATCGGTGAGCCCGATCGTTCGCGACCTTGAGGGCATTCGACTGCTCCGCCAAAGAGTCTTGCCCGGACCGCAACGGCCGGGGGTGCCGCAGGCGACCCACAGTGGTCATCAGAACCTGGCAGACCCGCAAATCAGGAATCGGCTACTTGTCAAGTATTTGAGGTTGCGCTTTGCACAAAAAAATATTTGGCACGAAATTTTTCCTGTGCACACCGCAAAAAAAATATTTGTTGCAACAGCTGTTTCCAAAAAAATTTATGACGTGCCAAAAACTGTTTTTGGTGAGTTGTAAAAAGTTCTATTTCTGCGCGCTTGACTGCAGTTTATAATTGGGGTGTTCCAGCCAATTGACGATAACAAGTAACGTCGATGAAACAGAACGCCGCCAAAATTAGTCAATGCACCTTTTGTTTTTTGTTGAAACGTCTGTCCCGTGTTAACCGTTCGTCCAAAAATTTCGGAGCTTTCCTTCCGCATTTTCGGGCGTCCGCTACACCCGGAACTCTTTGAGATCTTTGCCACCCGAACGATCACCCGCGAACAGTACCGTTTGCGGGTCGATATTACGAGTTCGGGTCATTTGCTGACCTGGCAACGTGATGGCATGGTGCTGAGCGAAGTCGCATCTTCTCAATTGCAGCCCTTGCCATCCGGATTGCAATTATTCGATGAATGTGTTGGCGCACCGGTCAGTCAACAATTGATGATTGATGAACGTGTGGATTACGCATTCAGTTTCCAGCTGGATCCGGCCGAGTCCAACACATTCGCCACGATTCAGAAAGAGCTGCTCAAGTCGACACCGTGCGAAGGCTTGATGTTTCAGTTTCAATCCAGCGGACGCATGTCCCTTGGCGCGATCAGCTACGTCAACATCCAGTCGCGGTTAAACACCGTGCACGTCCGCGCCTTTCACACGTTTCCCGACGCCTACGTCGTGATGAAAAGCGAATCGATATTTAATATCGTTGAGTAGTCGCGGTTCGTAGCGGACCGCTATCTGAAAAAGTTGGGTAACTCGGCCAGCAACATCGCCTGACGGTACTGGCTCAATCCGGCACGCAACTGCAGTGAGTTTGGATTGTGGCGAATTGCCTGTTGCTGAATCACCACTGCCTCGCGATACTTCCCGGCGGCAAACATACAGGAAGCCAGCGTGTCGAGAATTCGGCTGTTGCTGGGCGCCAGTTCCGCAGCCTGCCGCGCACTCTTCTCCGCGTCGACCAGGTCGAACCCTGATTGGCCAGCCAGCCATGCATATCCATTCAGTTCCTGGGCCAGCTGCACTTCGCGCAAACGGTTTTGACGCGGATCCTCCTCACTGGCAATCTGCAGCTGGGTAATTTGTTCCTGTCGGTTTTGCAGGGCAATCTCCACCAGCAGTCGTGAATTTTCGAGCCACGCCTGACTGGAATCCGAAAACCGCGACATGGCAATCAACAAGTCGCTGTTTTCGGGTGATTCGGCGATGCCGTCCAGCAAATGTTGACGGGCTGCTTCGTCATCGCCGCGTGACAACGCGTCGAGATGCAGAAAGTAGCTGCGTCTTGACGCAGGATTGCCGTGAGCGTCCTGCAGCAATGAAACGGCTGGCTCTCCCGGCACTGGCAGGATATCCAGCGCAATTTTCAGTGTATTGGCAGCATCCAGAAATCTCTGGTCGGTAAATTGCATTTCGGCCTGCAATTGACAGGCCTGGACCCGAACCGTCGGGGCCGCAGCCTCGTCCTCAATGACACGATCCAGTTGCCAATAGGCCCAATAATTCAGGCTCGCATACTGCAAATTAATTGCCGACTGCAAATGCAACAAGGGTTCGGCGCCCACCGCATCTGCCGCCTGCCGGGCCAGTCGTGTCGCCGCCGCCAGATCACCTTGCATTCGCACCAGTTCGGCGCGGCGAAACAACAACCGGGGTTCGCTGTCCATCAACTCCGCGAATCGGGCGATCAGTTCGTTACAGGCCGTGTACCGTTCGTGCATCAACAGCCAGTCAAAAAACTCCGTAACATCCATCGGACGTTCGTCGAGAAAACCGATTAGCTGCAGGTTGATCTGGTCACTGGATGCTCGTTCACCGCGAGCGAGCAGCTGACCGGAGTACCACTTCAACAACCGGCACGTCGAACCTGGAGCGCGTCGGGCTTGCGAATCGGCCAATAATTGATCGATCAATGGTTGCCAGGTTGCCTGCAACCGGTCAGCCTGGCGAGTTGACTCGGTCCACGCCCTTATCCAGCGACTGGCCGTACGCATGCTGGTAGACAGTGACTGGGCAATGGCATCCACATCCTGCGCTTCACCTTCAATCAATTCGATCGCCGCGTTACGGGAAAGAACTTCGTCGTCTTCGAATCTGGCGATCAAGGCCAATGCCATTTGGGAATGCTCATCTGTCTTGCGCCCCAGCCGAATGATCAACTTGGCGCGACCCGCGAAATCCTGTTGACGATAGCCTGCCAGTGACCGATCCAGCGCAGTGAGTTCTGTTCCGTAGTCGATTTGTTGCAACAGCCGATGAGCGCGGCGGGCGATTTCCTGATTGCTGGAATACTGGGCAAGCAGCAGCCAATCGTAGGCATCAGTGCCCGATTCCAGCAACTTTTGGTGTGCCTGTTGCCGCTGCTGAAAGCCGTCGGCTCCCAGAGCAGCGATGTCACCCAATGTGTCAGACATCTGGAACAAGAGTTGGGCCGACACTGGTTCGCATGACCATCCTGCGATGATCAGGATCGTTGCGGCCAGCAGCCTGCGGCCCGGCTTCCATGCCGATGCATGTTTCATCTCCGGCCTCCATGCGCGGATTCAGGGGAGGGAGCCTCCCAGAGTAGAGGTTACGGGCAACGCAATTGAATAGCAGTTCGCCGCCGCTAGCGGCATCAAAGGTCGCTCTCAGAACTGATTTGAGTGACGGCTAGCTGGCCGAACGCCGCTGCCCCGTGTTGTCGTCTTCGTCTTCCATTTCGTAGATGTAGCGACGCAAGCGTTCGTTCTCGTCGGTGATATGCTTGATTTTTAGCATGTTTTCCACGCGCTTCAGCAATTCGACTCGACTGACCGGTTTAGACAGAAAATC
>JBPCVB010000170.1:0-4914 GCA_051010855.1 Pirellulaceae bacterium
GGTCAGCGGCACTTTCCTCGGTTACTTCGGTCACACGAACGCCGTCGACATGATCAACCGGTTTGACACCGAGAAAGGCCTGGTTTTTGCCAATCAGCGAACGAGGCGGGTTCGAGTAAACACCGAATGCCAGGGGAACAGGATTGCCGCTGGCTGAAAAAGTAAATCCGCCGATCACGGGCTGCGCTGCGGCAAATCTGACCGGCGGCATTGCACCATCGGCAATTTTCAATATCGCCACATCGTTGGTAACATTCTCGGCCACCAGTTCTGCGGTGAAACGCTGGCCATCATGGGACTTGCAAAACAATTCGTCCTTGCCACGTACCTCGCTCAACTTGGTAGCCACATGACCTTCGTTGGTTACAACGGTACCAAATGCGATTTGAGTTTTGCCGTCGGTAACGATCACCGTACTGGCATTGGCTTCAGACACTACATTGCTGTATTGAGACAACATCTGCGATGATTGCCGTTCAAATCTCCCAGGTTGCCGACTTCGAATCGGCTGGGTCTCGAACTGCAGTCGAATCAGGCCCTGAATGGAATCCGGGTCGATGCCCTGCCAGCCTTCAAATGGATTGGCCGGATGATCCCGAAAACGCTTGAATTGATCGGGCGTCAGCTCGAGATAATCGCGTTGGGTATCCAGCGCCTCCTGGACCTTTTGTTTAAGGTCGCTGTCCAGCTGCGGCAACATTTGCTGGAACAGCTCCTGCATCTCCTGGGTCAGTTGCTGGGCCTGCAACGGCGCTGCCGACAGCTGTATTGCTGTACCGACAAATAACACCATCAAGAATCGAAATAGAGTTGGCTGGATTGCAGCAGTCATCGAAACATCCTTGTTTTTGTTGGCTTACCGGAATCGATGGTCGTCCTGACCAGCTACAACACCGGGTTTAGCGTCCGTCCAGCACCGCCGTGATGACAAGTTCCTCGTCCCCTCGTTGCAACTTGATCGTCACTGAATCACCTGGCTGATGGACGGCGATCAAATCGATCAAGTGGCGTGCATCTCTCACGACCTGTTGGTCGAACTCAATAATTACATCGTCCTGCTTGATGCCAGCCCGGTCGGCTGCACCGTCCGAATGCACCAGCATAATGATCGCTTCACCTGAAGTCCGATCGACGCGAATCCCGAGCGATGGTCGCTCCGGTTTGGGCTCGTCTTCCCCTGATTCCGCCGCAAGTTCCGGCAGCATGCCCCATTGCTCACCGGCAATCAGGCGGTCCCAGTGACGACGGAACGTTGTAATTGAAACGTGGCGGTTTTCAGCAATGGAACTGCCAATGGAGCTGTGGATTCCAATCACGCGACCTTGCAAGTCAAACAAGGGGCCGCCCGAATCGCCACCGATCAGGGCGCAATCAGTTACCAATTGGTCAGGCTCAAAGTTAATAATGCGACCAGCACGAACTGGTGGCCGTCTCCCCAGTTCGTAGCCACCTGAGTGGCCAAGGCATACGCACCAATCGCCCTTGTTCAATTCGGAAATGTCGCCCAGGTCGGCATACTCCCAGGGACCGTCCTCTTCGATCTTAACCATCCCGGCATCGACGTTCAGGTTGCGACCCCACGGTTTGGCCCTGGCTTCCCTTCCGTCGGGGAAGATCACGCGAACATCGGTGCCTCCTGTCAGCAAGACATGACCAGCGGTTAGCACCAGACCATCTTCACTGACGATCACGCCACTGCCGTAACCGATCCCGTCCGTCACAGCCACCACGACATTCATGTTTTGCCGGGCTACTTGCTGAACCCGGTCCTGAATGCGACGCAGGTCTTCAAGGTCGTTGGCATTGGCGACCGTATCAAAACTCGATAATCCCGCCAGAATGGTCGCCAAAACCAAAATCAGGAAGCGGAATTGCCGCAGGGGCAGCGAGGAAACCTTCATCGTAGTAAATCCATTTACTCGAACGATTCGGGGCACTGGTCCTCCTTGACCAATGCAAAGCTAACGCTCCAATTCTGTTTTTCGTCAATTTTGCGAGGTCGCGTAAAGTTCTATATTTTCCAATTAACAATGCTTCTCCACCCGAAGGGACCATGCAATTGCTATCACCGCAGCCGGGCAACACCCAAGCCGTTGCTGGGAAACAGTTTGAGCCATCGCAGCAGACTCGCACGGAGCGCAGCATGGCGACAAAAAAAGTGATGGTGGCACAAGTGCTATCAATGCAATACGGCTCCGTAATGTAAATTATGGCCACCTAATCGTCCGTCCAAAGTTCCGCAGCTGTTAATTAACAGACGATTTCGATTCGCCCGACCATCGCCAGTTGCCCGATATGCCACACGCTCTCGTTAAAGGATTCCTGGCTCTCTGGACCGCGCCGAACACATTGATGGGAATTGCCGTAGGAGTGGTTGGTTTGCCTTGGGGAACTCGCGCCCAGTGGCGTTGCGGGTGCATCGAATTCCATGGTGGCCTGGTGCAGAAACTGCTACGCAACGTCCCGCCTGGCGGCAGTTCCTCTGCCATGACGCTCGGGCACACGATTCTGGGTCAAACCCAACCCGCGCTGGACATCGTACGCGAACACGAACACGTGCATGTCCGCCAATATGAGAGGTGGGGGCCACTTTTCATTCCCCTTTACCTGGGTGCCTCGGTGATCCTGTGGTTGCAGGGAAAGGACCCGTACCTGGACAATCCGTTTGAAGTCGAGGCCTACGCGATTGCCGACCCCCGGCAATCGAATCGCCCGGAGGGGCCGGCAGATGAATCCGAATCCTGAATTCTTAATGGTCCCGTGCCTTGGTCGACGGTTTCAGTGGCTTCGGATAAATTGACGTTTCACGGCAAGTCAAACTGTGGCTCGGTAACCAACGCCACAGTTCTTTTCATTTCTGGATATGAGAGTGACCCATGAAAATGCTTAAATTGCTGGTGGTGCTCGCGATTGCGATACCGCTGTCCAATGTTCAGGCGCAGGAAGACAAAGCGCTTGACTCGACGACGTTTGACACATCCATCCGTCCGCAGGACGACCTGTACCAGGCGGTCAATGGAACCTGGTTGAAGGTAACCGATATCCCATCGGACAAGTCCAACTACGGATCCTTTTCCCATCTACAAGACGAAGCGGAACGGCAAATCCGCGAGATCATCGAGGAAGCCGCTGCCGCCGATCATCCACAAGGTTCGGACGGACAGAAAGTTGGCGACTTCTACACCAGTTTTATGGATGTTGATCGCATCGAGGAACGCGGTTACCAGCCACTGGTCCCTGAAATCAAGAAGATTCAGGAGCTGGAAACCCATGAAGACGTCATCCGCCACATGGGTTACCTGCAGAAACTCGGCGTGTCGACCCCTATCGGTTTCGGAGTCACGATCGACGCCAAGGATTCAACTCGCTACCTGTCGGTCGTCATCCAGTCCGGTACGACCTTGCCGGATCGCGACTATTATCTGAAGGACGACGAGAAATACGTCGCGGTACGCGAAGAATTGGTCAAACACGTCAATCGTCTGTTTGAACTGGCCGAGTTTCAGGATGCCGAGCGAGGCAACGACATCCTCGATCTGGAATCACGACTGGCCGAGGTACAGTGGACCCGCACGCAACTGCGCGATGCCAACGCCCGCTACAACCTGTTCAATACGATGGAACTGACCAACCTTGGCAACAACATCAACTGGCAGAAGTTCTTTACAGCGGCGGATGTTGGCAATATCAGTGAAGTCAACGTAATGACTCCCAGCTTTTTTGAAGGGCTCGACACGATTGTTGCCGACGTGCCTGTCGAGACGTGGAAGAGCTATTTGCTTTATCACCTGATGGATGCCTACGCAACAGTTTTGTCACAGGATTTTGTCGACGCTGATTTCCATATGCATGATGAAGTGCTGGCGGGTATCCCCGAGCAAAAGCCGCGCTGGAAAAACGCCGTGGCCTCCGTTGCCGGCGGTGGCGCGGGAGATTTTGGCGCACTGGGTGAAGTCGTCGGTCGTCTGTACGTCGAGCGTCACTTCCCACAGGAAAACAAGGAAAAGATGGATCGTCTGGTCCAAAACCTGCTTCGCGCCTTTGGCGAAAGCATCGACGAACTGGCCTGGATGACTGATGCCACCAAGGAAATGGCACGCGAGAAACTCGGCAAGATCACGACCAAAATCGGCTATCCCGAAAAATGGCGTGACTACAGCGGATTGACGGTCGTTCCCGATGACCTTTTTGCCAATACGCAAAACTCGCTGCAAGTGGAATACAACCGCATGATCACCAAGCTGGGACAACCCATCGATCGCACTGAATGGGGCATGACACCGCAAACGATCAATGCCTACTACAATCCGACGATGAACGAGATCGTGTTCCCGGCTGCGATCCTGCAACCGCCATTCTTCAACGTCGAAGCCGACGATGCCATCAACTACGGCGGTATCGGCGCTGTCATCGGACACGAAATCAGCCATGCCTTTGATGATCAGGGCAGCAAATATGATGGCAACGGTAATCTCAACAACTGGTGGACCGACGACGATCGGGCTTCATTCAGTGCTCTGACCAAGCAATTGGTCGACCAGTACTCCGAGTACGAACCGATGCCCGGAAAGAAGGTTAACGGTGAGTTGACGTTGGGCGAGAACATCGCCGACCTTTCGGGACTGGCGATCGCCTTCAAGGCCTACAAACTGTCGCTCGACGGTTCGGAAGCGCCTGAAATCGCTGGCTGGTCCGGAGATCAACGTTTCTTTCTCGGCTGGAGCCAAATCTGGCGACGCAAGTATCGCGATGCCGAGATGGTCCGCCGACTGTTGAGAGATCCACACTCTCCGTCGTGGTATCGCGCCAACGGACCGGTCACCAATATCGATGAGTTCTACGTTGCGTTCGACGTCAATCCCGGCGACAAGTTATTCAAGCCGACTGAAGATCGCATCAAGATCTGGTAACGGC
>JBPCVB010000171.1:0-3971 GCA_051010855.1 Pirellulaceae bacterium
GATGCTCCGCAACGACGACATTCAGACCCAGTACGATCGGTACAACTCCAGTGGCAGCCAGCCACCCGAAACCCAGCAGATTCTTGGTTACCTGCTGGACGCCATCGAAAAGCGCTTGAACTAAACAGCACGTCGTGTTCCGGTGCGACCTTCTCCCTCGGGAAGAAGGTGCCCGAAGGGCGGATAAGGGCCGATTGCTCTTTTTTTACGTGGCATCTTTACGCGTATAGGCCCTCACCCGGTTGGTCTTTTTCAAAATCCCAACCACCCTCTCCCCGAGGGAGAGGGTCGGCACGCAGCCACTTTCTTCGTAGCAAACAGGCGTTGGGCCCGATTTCAGGACTGCTACAATGAATTGCGTTCTGTTCTCCACGCTTTCTCTGCCATGCCGGCCATGCATACGACTCGTTCCCGCAACCCCGATTATCCGCCGATTGCCGGACTGATTGGCAAGAGTCGCGTGATGCAGCAGGTGGCCGAGTTGACGCATCGCGCCGCACGCAGCATGGCGTCGGTGCTGCTGCTGGGTGAAACCGGCACGGGCAAGGAATTGATCGCCACTGCCCTGCATCAGCAAAGTCAGCGTGTCAGTGGTCCGCTGGTCCGAGTCAACTGCGGGGCACTAACGGAAAGTCTGCTGGAAAGCGAGTTGTTTGGGCACGTCGCAGGCGCCTTTACCGGTGCCGTTGGCAATCGTACCGGTCGCTTTGAAGCGGCTCACATGGGCACGATCTTTCTGGACGAGATCAATTCCACCTCGTCGATGTTGCAGGTCAAGTTGTTGCGGGTGCTGCAGGAGAAAGAGTTCGAGCGGGTCGGCGATACCCGCACCATGCACGTGGATGTACGCGTGATCGCGGCCAGCAATCTGGATTTGTACAAGGAAGTTTCCGAAGGCCGATTCCGGGCCGACCTGTTCTGGCGGCTGAATGTGATGCCGATCCAGCTGCCGCCGTTACGCAACCGGCGCGAGGATATTCCGCTATTGGTCGACCACTTTCTCACTCAGTACAACCAGATCAACGGACGCAGTGTCACGCGCGTGCAGCCGGCAGCCATGGAAGCGTTGCGTAGCTATTCGTGGCCTGGCAATGTTCGAGAGTTGCAGAACTACATTGAACGCGCCGTGATTCTGTCGGACGGCGATGAGCTGACTGTGGATCTGCTGCCCGGCACGGTAACGCAGCAGAAAAAGGCGGCGGCCGATGCTGTGTATCCAACTGGCGACCCCAAAAAGCTGATTCGTGAATTCGTGTTTCACGAAATCTCCACCGCCAACGGGAACGACAAGCTGCACGAAAAGATTGTGAATCCGGTCGAGCAGGAGTTGATCCTGCAAGTGATGCAGGCGTGCAAAAGCAAGTCCAAGGCCGCTGAACGCCTGGGCATCAACCGCAATACGTTGCACAAGAAGCTCAAGGACTACGGGCTGGACGCCAAGGAATAGCTTTCCCTGGCCGGCTAAAACGTCTGCGGTGTGTGAAACATTCGCTCTTCGTTTGGGGTAAAATCAATGGGTGTGCTACGCGATCGCGCCGCGCGCCCATGTGCGATCCCAAAATTGATGAACTGCACGGCTCGAAAATTACCGGAGAAGATTCATGAGATGTTGTTCCCAACCGTTGGCAAGGCTGCTGGCCGCCTGCGTGGTTCTGCTGGCCTGTACTGCCACCCTGCTGGCCCAGCAAAGCGACCGGCCCACGTCGCTGGATATCGTGCCGCAATCGGCCTCGTTCTACATGGCCTCAATGAATCATGAAGCCCAGTACCGTGCCGTCGTTGAAAGCAACGCCTGGCAACAGGTGATGGAAACGGACGTGGCCCAGCAAATGCGCCGAGCCTATCGCTCCGGGCGCCGTCGCGGCTGGGACCAGTTTGGCTACCCCAACCCGTTTGCCGATTATCTGCGTGGCTACAGCGAATCGCTGGGCAGCATGCAGGGCAAAATGGCAATGACCTTCCTCGCCGAAATCTTTGGTAACGAACTATTCCTTTATGGCGAAGCCGACTGTGTACCGGCGGCCGAAGCCGTGGCCAATTTCTATCGCCGATCGGGCGAGGCCCTGGATGGTGTTTACTTCCAGCAAATCAGCGAGTCCGATATCAAGGCCCTGCTGACGATCGGCCGCGAGGAATTCGCCGACGTCAATACACCGACGCTGGTCATGGGTACCGTGCTGGACGATACGCAGATCATAAAGAGCCTGTTGCAAATGGCCGAAGGCGGCATCGATCAGATTATCGGGCAATTGCCTCAGGATATGGAGTACATCCTGGATGGTTATCAGGTGATCGAGGAAGACGACGCTTATATGCTTAGCCTGCAGCTGGATGGGAACAAACTGCCGTGGGGTGAATTGGAAGATGATCCCGAGTTCGAACCATATCTGGATGACATCAAGGCGCTGGTAGGCGGCAAAACGTTCAATTTGTCGTTTGGTATCAAGGGCCAGTTTATGCTGATCGCCGTTGGCCCCAACGTCGATCACATTCGCAACCTCGGCAAGGGAGAACTGCTGATCGATCATCCCAAAATGGCGGCCGTTAAGGCAGCAGCAGCCAATCATGCCATGACCGGCGTGTCATGGACTTCGGAAGAGGTCGCGGTCAGCAGCCACGAAAACATGGGTGGTATTGTCGACGCTATGGTTTCGTGGGCTGCACTGGGCATGCAAGCCGCCGAGGAACAGGGCATGGACCTGGAACTGGATGGCTTGATGGCGGACATCAAGCTGGACGCTGAGGAATTGAAGGCCGATATGATTGCCGGTGCGGCCAAACCCGGCGCGGCGCTTTCGTTCAGCTACATGTTCGAGCACGGAATCGAGGGCTTCTCGTACAACTGGGCCGAGAACAAGTACCTGGATTCCAGCCAACCGTTGACACTGCTCAACCACGTCGGCACCGAGCCCGCGTTGCTGGCCGTCGCGCGGGAGAGCGAAGCCAGTCAGGAGCAGTTTGCCGTGGCCCGCAAATGGGGCGGCAAGGTCTTTGATTACCTGCGCAAATACGGGCCGCGTCAGATGCCTAACGAGGAGGCGCGGGTGTTCCGCGATTTCACCAGCGAGTTACGCGACGTGTTGAGCGAAGTCGCCGATTCGACCGAGCAAAACCTGCTGGAGGCCACACGCAATTGCAAAAGCGGATTTGTCATGGACTTTACCAGCACCCGCGAATCGTGGCACGAGATGATGCCGCCTTCCGAACACCCCCTGCCCTTGCCAGCCATGGCCGCGGTGATCGAGCATCACGACGCAGACGAGATCCGCGCGGCCGGGAGCAGTTATCTGGAAGCGGCCGGTGACATTCTCGCGATGATTCGCGAACTGCCCGATGCACAGCTGCCTCCGGAGATCCACGTCTTTCCGCCGGATCATGAAACCATCGATGGTGGTGATATGTACGTGTATCATTTCCCGCCGGAAGCCGGACTGGATCCCGAGATCGCCCTGCACGCGGTGCTGTCCGATAACTTGTTGATCCTCGGCACCTCGACCGAGCAGTCCAAACGACTGCTGGAAGAGAACACGCCGATGTTCGGAGGTGTATTGTCTGACCGGTCACGTCCTCTGATGGGCGCCTTTTATTACGACAACTCGCGACTGGTCGACGCCCTGTACGCGTGGGGTCGCTATGGAATTGATGTCGCCAGAGAAGAGGGATTGGAGATCACACCTCCGCTGGAAGACGTCGAGAATGACCTGCTCGCCTTCAGCGAGGACGAGCTGCTGGACGCGCTGGACAAGGTGGTGGACCTGCTCAAGTGCATGGAAAGCTGTTCCAGCATCAGCTACATGGAAGACGGTGCACAGGTCACGCACTACCAGTTGCGGTTTAGCGACGTGGCCGACGACTAGGCATATCCGCAAACTGCTGCGTTCCGTCGATACAAACACGAAGCACAGGCAAGTGGTTAACGTGTGAATGGCGGGGCGTTGAAGGCAGTAGGACGGGACCATTGTCCCGTCACC
>JBPCVB010000172.1:0-2823 GCA_051010855.1 Pirellulaceae bacterium
AGTCGCTCGACCTCCAGTTCATATGACGCATCGCGAACGATGAACTGGACTTCCAGTGCCTGTTGATTGCGCTCGTAGACCTTGATTTCCAAAATGGTATCGTCGACGTGCTGATTCAGCTGGTTGACAAACTCGTTAAAGAACGACGGATAAAACCGCTGCCCGCTATCTGACATGATGAAGTTGGAATCCTTGCCTTCGATTCGCGAAATGATGAATCGCTCATGCCCCTTGTCATCACACACAAGGTTCACGTCAGCAATATCCTTCATTTTGTAGCGAATAAATGGAAAGTCCCTGGTCTGCAAACTCGTAACGACCATCTCTGGTTGTCCGGCTTCATTCGGCTCAGTCTCCACATAAGCGGCATTCGCAAAAATCTCCAGACCACCCGCGGTCTCGTGGGCAATCTCGCCCAGTTCCACTGAACCATAAGAGTCCTCGACCTTGCTGCGTGAAAATACGTCCGCAATATTTTTGCGCTGGCAATCAAAAAAGGTCTCTCCGCTGACATTAATCAGAGGGGGATGGTGCTTGAGTGGCAAATCAAATCGCCGGATCGTATTTGCGATCATATTGAGTGGCGAGGGGAACACCAGCCACAACCTGGGTTTGTACCGGTTAAGATCGTCGACCAGGTCGCGCACCGTCTGTTCGTTGATGTGGTCAAACAGGTGATACCGAAATCCCGTGATCTTGCTGTAACGATTGAACTTCACCATGTCGTCAATGTTGTAGGTATTGCGCGGGTAGAAGATCAGCATCCGCTCGCCTGGTCGCCATCCCATGCGATACCAGCACTTGAAGAACGTAAACAGCATCGAGAACATGTGATGCTTCGTCATGTAAACCACCAGCGGCAGCGAGGTTGATCCGCCGGTGGCCATGGGCATCAGATAGTTGCCTTTGCGCAGGCGTTTCAGCGATTCGATCGGTCGTCCCTCAACTTGCAATTCCATCGCCGCGGGATCAACATCAGCCCATTTTCCTGACATGACGGACTGGCCCGCCCGCGCATAATCGTCCTTGGTCAGCGCGGGCAACTGCGCATAGTTGGCGAAAAAGGTCTCGTCATCGACGTTGCGATTGGCTTCCAGGAATGCAGTGAACTTGCCCTCGAAGAACGCGTTGTTGCGATCGACGAATTCGAGCAGCTCAGTCAGTTCTTCCCGAATACCTGCACGGACGTCGGTCAGCCGATCCTCCACCACGACTTCCTGATAGAGTTGCTTGACGCCCACCAGGCGAAACAGCATTTGGTAGAGCAACTTACCCATAAGTTTCCGCGAACCTGTCAAAAACCAGCAAAAACAGAATCGGTTTTATAATCCATCAAGCGACAAAGTTCGATATGGCAAATGCAAACCCGGATTCCGCCCGGTTGACCCTCCCGGTTACTTTTTGCTGGATCGGCGGTCGTTACCGGGACGCGGCTGTCGAGCTCGCAGTTCGCTTGCCTTGTTGGCTGCCTCCCGAGCGGCAACCCGTTCGCCCAGCCTTTCAAGAATTCGCGACAGCATGCTGTATTGACGTTCGAGAATGGGGCCCCTGGCGGCCAAACGACCGCGGCCCAGAGGCAGTGCCTCCAGGCGTGTGATCGACCCCTGCGCTACATCCCTTGCTTCGGCGAATCGTCTCTCCTGAACCAACAAGTCTGCCAGTTCAAACGAAAGCCGCTGTACACGTGACTGAATCAATCCGTTGCGACGAGCTTGCGAACTAACGTCGACCAGTGTCGTCAGCGCGGTTTGCCAGTGTTCGATGGCTTGTTCTCGTGCCCCTTCATCCTTTTGCAGCTGGCCCAACTGGTAATTAATTTCCGCATCAAGCTGGGCGTAATCCGAGTTGCGCGGGAAGGACTCGGTTAAATCCGAACTGATCCGGTAAGCACGCCTTAATTCCCGCAGGCTCGATTCGGCGTCTTCACCGATTGGCATGGCATACACCTGCGCGAGCAGTGCACGATAGTCGGGATTGTCCGGGATTTCGTCGGTCAATCGTGTTAGTTCGTCCACAGCAATTTGTTTTGAAGCGAGACTGGCTGTTTGATCCTGCGCCCAATATTGCAACTCGGCCAGTCGAACGTGGCTCTTGGCATGCTCAAGGCGGTATTCGGCCAGGTCGCCATGACCGGCGATCAGCTCCTCCAGCTGCTGGATGGCTCGCTGTACCAGTTTCATATTCGCCTTGCCGGCTTCGCGATATTGCCGTTCGGCCCGATTGCGGAAACTCATTCCACGGCGACTGCGTCGTGGCTGGTCCTCGGCGGCAACATCTCGATCCCGCATCAGGGCTTCGGTAGTTGCAAAGGGAACCGCCGATCCCATCAGGTTAAGCGTGCGTACCAGTTCAAGCTGCACGGCGGGATCGGTTTTGTCTGCGGCCTGCTCCAACGTTGTACGTGTTTTTTGAAAGACCCGGTTGGCCGTGCGAATGTCTCCGAGTTTCAGGTTGAGGACGCCGAATTCGTTCATGGTCTGCGCCCGTTCCACGAGCGTGGAGACCTGGGGATTAATCTTGAACACTTCGAGATAGAGCCGATCGGCGCGATCGTAGGCCTGCCGGGCATCGGGAAACTTGCCCACCAAATGATAGATATTGGCCACTCGTCGAAATGCCTGGGCCGCTTCGTATTTCAAATCCGTATTTTCGGAATTCTGCTCGGCAAATCGCTCAAAGAAACCCAGCATGCCCTCCAGAAACTGTGCGTCGTCTTCGGAAATGGTCGTCTCGATTCCGCTGAGTTCACGGAACCCGTCAAACGAAAATCCATCCCGTTTCCCGGTTCCACGCAACACCATTTGCGTAAACATGGCGTCGAAC
>JBPCVB010000173.1:0-10224 GCA_051010855.1 Pirellulaceae bacterium
CGATGACCCGCTTCGACAAATTGCCGGGCCAGAGCGGCTGCCAACAATTCGGTGGGGCCAGCCATTGGCCAAAATCTTTTGCTGACCAACAACAGTGAACGTGCTGACATGACGACTAGTCGGGACGTGGCAAGGAAACGATCGACCCGATAAACGGCAGATTGCGATATTCGTCTGCGTAGTCCAGACCGTATCCGATCACAAACTCGTCCGGGATGTCGAAGGTTACAAAATCAGGTTGCATGTCAACTTCGCAACGGCCTGTCTTGCTAAGCAACACAGCAGAACGCAACGACTTGGGTCCAAATTCGCTGATCTTCCCGGTCACGCCCATTAGCGTGTGGCCCGTATCGAAAATATCGTCGAGCAACAAAACATCGCGATCGCGGATGTCTGGCATGAGCGTCGCATTGATAGTCAACTCACCCCGTTGCGTGCCATTGCGATAGCTGCTGGTCTGGATAACGCCCACGCGTAACGGCATTCTGAGCAACCGAATCACATCTGCCAGCAACATGATACTTCCGGTCATGATTCCTATGATTGTCAGCGGATCCTTGCCGTAATGATCGCGGATTTCGCCGGCCAGCCGCGCGACGCCTTCCTCAATCTGTTCCTGAGACAGCAGGATTTTCACACTGGTTTCATCATGCAGCGTAACGATGTTTTCGGGCTGAACTCGGTTATTCACGGGGACCCGTTTAGACGTGTTCTGGAAGGGCAAAATGCTGGCACGGTGGCCAGCCAGAATCCCCTATGGTACCGACAGCACCTGGATTTTCCAGTCTTTGGCGGATGACAGAGGATTCTTCGGCACCAAAGCGCGTGCAGCAACGACGTGCTGGCACAGAATCCGGTGTCCGGCAAAGTTTACCTAATCAGAACATCCGGATTTGCCGATTCAAATTCCAGGGGACCGTCGGCCCAGGGTCGACGGGTGTGCGTCGTATTTACATCCGCCATGACGGTCGGATCACATTCACAAAGCCAGGAAGCCATCAGGATGATGCAATTTCCTTTTATGAACCCCGAACAGGAATTTGATTCACAGACATCAAAGAGTTCGCAATGCCGGAACCAGTCCCGAGAAGAGTTGAAACTGGTTTCACTACGCGAGTTGCTGCAGCCGTTGTTGACGGCTGTCGGCCAGCGTCAACCGTGGGTCGAGGATTTTCAGGACGATCAGCTGATGTTGTCGGCTGACTCTTACGAAGTGATTCATGAATTCGCGCGGCTGCAATCGGGTACGGCAGCAACGCCATCGTAACCGTAACTGAACCCGGATTTTCCAACAGCTACCAAACAAACCATAGTTTGCAAACGGAATTCAAGGAAAAGACATGGACGTCGTTCGAATCAATCAGGCAGGTCTCCGTCGGCACGTGCGCTTGGGTCGCTGGTCCCTGTTTAGTCTGATCCTCGCGTTGCTGATCGGAATGGTGATTGCCGAAACGGTGGGCGCCCAGGAAGCCAACTGGATTTGGTCGCGTCAGCATCAGCAGGGTGAAATTCCGATTGGTCCGACGCATTTCCGCAAAACATTCAGCCTGCAACGACCCGTCGTTGGTGAACTGGTGATCGCGGCTGACGACGAATTTCAGGTGTACTTTAACAACCAGCTGGTTGGCTACGGTTCGGGATACGACGAATTGACGCGGATTGAATTGACTCCGCACATGATTGATGGCGAGAACCTGATTGCCGTCCGCGCCACCAACACTCAGGGCACCTCTGCCGCCGTGTCCGTCATCATGCGATTCCGTCTGGACGGAGAAACGGCGTGGCGCTGGCTGGCTACCGATGAAACATGGAAATCCGCAGTGACGGTTAATCCTTCGTGGAAACACCGGAACTTTAACGACGTTCGCTGGCCCAATGTGGGCATGTTGGGTTCGTTCGGTTCCACCTCGCCCTGGGATGACGTGCGAATGGCCGGGACGAATGCCGACGCGAATCCCTCCGAACGGGAGGTAAAACCTGAGCAAAAGGATCCGGGTCGCGAGTTTTCAGTTCCGGAAAACTTTGTCGTGGACCAGATTCTCGACGAAACTGTCGGCTCGCTGATCGCACTGGAATTCAATGAATTTGGCCAACTGATTATTTCGCGTGAAGGCGGCAAATTGTTGCTGGCCGACATGAGCGGCTCTGAGGAAGGTGAAATTACAGTTCGCAAATACTGTGACGTGATGGAAAACGTGCAAGGTATCCTGCCACTCAACGGCGACGTGTTTGTAACCGGCCAGGGCCCCGAAGGACTGGGACTGTATCGACTGGCGGACAAGGATCGAGACGGCATGCTGGAACCGGTGCACAAACTGACCGGGTTCCGTGGAGAACTCGGTGAGCACGGACCGCACGGATTAACGCTGGGTCCTGACGGCATGATTTACGTGATCATTGGCAATGCCAGTGGTTTGACCGAGCAGATTCATCCGTCCAGTCCGGTGACGATTGTGCATGAGGGTGAGGTATTGCCGCGATTGGAAGATCCCGGCGGACATGCAGCCGGTATCATGGCTCCCGGCGGCACCATTGTCCGCATCGCGCCGGATGGGTCGCGTCGGGAAGTGGTAGCGTCAGGTATTCGCAACTCATATGACCTCGCATTCAATTCGGCAGGCGATTTGTTCTGCCATGACAGCGATATGGAATCGGATGTCGGCACGCCCTGGTATCGCCCCACCCAGGTCTTGCACATCACCGCCGGCGGCGAATATGGATGGCGGAGCGGCACGGCCAAGTTCCCGGCTTATTACATTGACGGTCTGCCAGCCATCGTGGAAACCGGTCGCGGCTCACCGACGGGATCGGTGGTTTACGACCATGTGATGATGCCGATGCGTTATCACGGTAGCCTGTTCCTGGGTGACTGGTCGGAAGGCCGAATATTGTCTGTGCGTCTGACCGAGGAAAGCGATTCGTACAAGGCCAAGGTGGAGGAATTTTTGTCTGCCCAGCCACTGACGGTGACCGATCTGGCTGTGGGTCCGGACGGCGCTATTTACTTTTCCACGGGTGGTCGCGGGACCGAAGGCGGTGTGTACCGCGTTTCCTGGAATGGTCAGGTTCCCGACGAGTACCGTTTGCTGGACGACGAACTATCCCAGCTGGTGGGGCGACCTCAACCCCAAAGTGCCTGGACCCGACAGGACCTGGCGAAAATCAAAACCGAGATGGGCCAGGAATGGGGCCGTAAACTGAACGGCGTCGTGTCCGAACAGCGTAACGATATTAACCACCGGCTGCGCTCTCTGGAAATTCTCGGTTTGTACGGACCGATGCCATCGGACGAACTGCTGATTCGATTGGCTGGAGATCCGGATCCGCAAATGCAAAGCCGGGCGACACGGCTGATCGGTTGGCGCAGTGGAGCGCATCTGGTCGAGCCCGTAATCGAAAACCTGAGCGATACCGACGCCAAAGTCCGCCGGGCCGCCTGCGAAGCGTTGCGTCATATGCGACAGCAACCCGACTGGCACCTGTTTGCCCGTTCATTGATGTCGGAAAGTCGCACCGAGGCCTTTGCAGCGCGACGGCTGCTGGAGTCGATTGCTCCCTCGCAATGGCGTGACGAAATCCTCAAGACCGACAACTCACGTGTGTTCCTGCAAGGTGCTACGGCTCTCATGATCATCGAACCCAACCTGCAAAATGCCTATCAGGTGTTGGCCAGGAGCAGCGAATTGATGCAGGGTTATATGAGCGATCGCGACTTTGTTGATTTGCTGCGGGTAACCCAGCTGGCCCTGGTTCAGGGTGAGATCGATCCGACAAAAATCCCATTGTTCCTGGATCGCGTCATGGCCGAATTCCCGGCTGGCAATGGACTGATCAATCGCGAACTGTCGCGAACGATCGGCTATTTGGGCGACGAACGAATTGGCGAGCGAATTGAGGAGTACCTCAGCGACAGTAGCGATTCGCAAATGGACAAACTGCAAGTTGCCCTTAATTTGCGCGATGTCGCTGGCAAATTCACAGGCGAGCAGCGAATGGCTGTCATTGAATTCCTCGAGCAAATGCAAACCCGGCCCGAGGCCAGTGAAGGCAACTATGTGCTTTATGTAGCGAAGATCCTCGAAAGTTACTCCGGCGAGATCGAGGAAAGCCAGATTTCGCAAATCCTGAAAAACGGTGCCAAATTGCCGTCGGCGGCGCTGGCTGCATTTTATCAATTGCCCGAGGAATTAACCGAGGAGCAAGTCGAATGGATCAGCGAAATGGACCGGCAGCTGAAGGGCCGTACCGACACCACCGCCATACAGGCCCGACTCGGTTGCATCGCCGTACTCGGCCGCAGCGGCGATGACTCCTCAATGTATTACCTGCGAGAAGTTTGGCGACACGAAAAAGAACGCCGTAATGACGTGGCGCTGGCACTGGCTCAGCAACCCGACGGCCCCAACTGGCCATATCTGATCAGCAGCCTTGGCGAATTGAGTGACGACTCGGCGCGCGAAGTCATTAAGCAACTGGTTACAGTCAACAAAAGTCCCCGAGAACCGCGTTTCTTCCGGCAAACGATTCTGACCGGCTACCGTTTGCGTGAGTCGGGTGCCAAATCAGCCAGCAATCTTATGGAACACTGGTCTGGTGATCAGGTTGAATCGGACTCCTCTGAGTGGAAGGCACTCATGAAATCATGGGCTGAATGGTTCAACGAAAAATATCCGGACGAGGAACCAATTACCTTTGAGGATCAGCAGACGATCGGAAAATACTCGGTTGATGAGGTACTTTCGTTCATCGAAGAGAACAATGAGCCGGTTCGCATGCACAGCGGTATGCTGGCGTTTACCAAGGCCCAGTGCGTCAAGTGCCACCGGTTTAATGGACAGGGCGAGCCAATGGGACCGGACCTGTCGACCATAGCGCGTCGATTCTCGGAACGTGAAATACTTCGCGAGATTCTGCATCCGTCCGCCATTATTTCGGATCAATACCAGGCGAAAAAGATCATCACCGTCGATGGTGAGCAATACATCGGATTGCTGACCGAATCGGGAACTGGCGGATATGTGCTTCTGCAGACCGACGGTGAAAAAATCAACTTCGATCCGGATGATATCGACGAAATTGCCGTGGCCGAAGTGTCCGCCATGCCCGAAGGCTTGCTGGACGATCTGTCGCTGGATGAAGTTCGGGACCTGATGAGTTGGCTGCGTTCCGGAACACCCGAAATGGCCGAAGCCAGCGGTCGGAACACGGAAAACCAGTCGCGCTAGTGATTCGAGTCGCCTGTCGCCGGCAAATTCCGGTGCAGGCCGGCAAAGTCCGTTAAGTAAAAGGCTCGATTTTCGGCTCGCGTCTCATCTATAATACGTGGGAACAGATGAGGCTAACCCTGTGACGGCCGGTCGCCGGATCGGCTGTCACCACAAACCCGCTCACGCTCGATGGCAGATACTATTCGATGTCCGCGGTGCGATCTTCACTTTTCGCGCTCCCAACTGGCCAATGCCACGCCCGGACAATGTCCGGCCTGTGATGCACCGCTGGGTAATCCGGACCCTGCCAGTGATTCCGTTCTGGCATCGTCGTCGTCGATTCGCAAACCGTCGATTAGCGCATCGGCACCGCGTCGGTTGCAGACATCCGCGCAACCCGCCGATCGCAAACGAACAAACAGTGACATCTCGGGTGGGACGGCAGTTGCTGACGACGGGAAAAAAGCGCAACCAGAGTTTGCAATTGCCGCGGGCGAAGGAACCTCCTCCGCCTATCCATTTCGCAAGAAAAAGAGAATCTGGACGACTTTGTTGGCTTGGGGACTTGCGATTGCCTCAATCGGCGGCCTGTTCACGATCGTCTCGGTAATGAGTGACGGCAGGACTGAACCATCGGCGCAGTCTCCGCCCGATGACGGGACTGAGGACGCAGACGACGTGTCGGAAGAAGTGGTCGATGAGATCGATCAGGCTCTTGCCGAACGTGACATGCAGCCGGTCAGGACGGCGCGAAGCCAACCAGCGCCGGTCCGACTGGACCCGGTCGACGAAACGCCAATCTTTTTCACCGAGCGTGAACACGAGCAGTTGTGGAAGAAGATCAACAGTTATCTAGTTCGGCTGGAAGTGCGTACGCCGGTCGAGAAACGCACCGTTACTGGCATGATTGTCGATTCCCGTGGCTGGGTATTGACCAGCCTGTCTGCGTTGCAGGATGCTGGCGAAGTCAGTGTGGCGGTCGCGGCCAAGGAACTCGGTGGCGAAACGCCAGTGCGGGAAATGGTTGACTTGTCTCGTGGAATCATTGCGTCAGATCCGAAGTTTGACCTGGCACTGATTTCAATTAACCGTGCCCAGGTCATCAACATTGCCGATATTGCGATGGCGGAACGCGACGACATTGTGCCTGCCAGGCGATTGCTGGTGGCGCGGACGCCGCCAATACGGCATCGCAGCTGGCTCACTGAATGTCGAGTCAGTCAGCGTGGAAATGTGGATCGTCTTGACGAGCTGCTGCAAACCTCCATTCGCAATGCTGGATTGACCGACGAAGGCGCTGTGGAATGGCTGGCCTTTCCACCCACGCCCGAAACCAATCGCTCGCAGGAAATGGCGGGCAGCCCGTTACTGGAAAGTGACGGCACCGTCGTCGCGATCAGTACCGGTGTCTTTGCCGATGACGAATTGGTTGTCGTGCCAGTAGCACACGTGCGCAATCTGATTGCTTCAATCTCGGGCAGTACCCCGCAACCCAGCGCCTTTCCACGCGCAGCCGATCTGGCGCGTCAGCTGGTCGCAGAAGCCGATGTCGAGGCAAGTCCCGAGGCTGCCGAAAAAGCCGACACGCAGAATTCATGGACCGGGATCATCACCGGTCTGGTCAGCACCACCAGCCAATGCCGCGAAACGGATTGGACTGCTGAATCGACGGAAGAATATGCCTCGCTTCAAAAACTCGCCGAACATCTGTATTTGGCGCATCGCTGGATCGGCACAAACCTCGAGCTGGTCGACAACCCGGAATACTTTGATGAACAGCTGCAAGCTGCACTGGAAGAGATCGGACTCAGTCTGGAAGACGATTTGATCATCGATGAATTCGAGGCCGGCAAAGGCAACGAATACTTTTCGGAGCAGGTCAATTCCGGCAATCCCTGGTTTGCCCTGTACGCCGTGGTGGAAAAGGACCTGTTCAACAGTCCGCGATTTCGCGGTCAAAACACAGTGGTTTTCCGGATTTTGGGCACCGATGAGTACGTGCTGAGTCCTATCTACGAGGATGCCCGAAGTTTTCGCAGCGGCCGGAGATTCCTGCTGTTTGGCAAGCTCGATCCGCGGGGATCGATTAAGACGGATCAATTTGGTGATCAGGATCGGTTAGAATTGATCGACGTATTCACGTTCTTTGAACTGATGCGTCGTTGATCACCGTTTCTTGTTCAACCATTACCCGCCCATCATGACTCGACTTGCGCTGCACTGGCAAATTCTTATCGGCATGGTGGCCGGAGTTGCGTTCGGTTTGGTCGCCAGCAGTCTGGGCTGGGACAAATTTGTCGGTGACTGGGTTTCGCCGTTTGGCAAGATCTTCGTCAACTCGCTCAAGTTGATTGCCGTACCGCTGATCATTACTTCGCTAATCAAGGGCGTGGCGGATCTCAAGGACATCAGCAAGTTCTCCCAGATGGGCGGGCGTACAGTCATCCTGTACCTGTTAACGACGATTGTTGCAGTCACCATCGGCCTGCTCATCGCCAACGTGTTTCAGCCGGGCAACGGATTTACCGAGGAAAGTCGCACGGCACTGATGGGCGACGCTGACACACAGGAACGGGCCCAAACTGCGCAAGCCGGCGCGGAGGCGCAAAAGGACAAAGGACCACTGCAAGCGCTGGTTGATCTGGTGCCCAGCAACATCTTTTACGCCGCCACCGACAACAGCAACATGCTGCAAGTGATTTTCTTCACCATCTTTTTTGGCGTCGGGCTGTTGCTGGTCAACCCAAAACAAGCGCAGCCTGTGAAGGATTTCTTCTATGGACTTAATGAAGTCATCATGAAGCTGATTGACCTCATCATGCTGGTGGCGCCGATTGGTGTTTTCGCGCTGCTGGCTGCGCAAGTTGTGCTGACACCGTCGTGGGATGTGCTTTTGGCGCTGGTCAAATACTCGGTATGTGTGCTGGCTGGACTGTCCATCATGGTATTTGTGTTTTATCCGATGCTGGTGCGGGTTTTTACAGGTCGGAAGTATGGATTCTTCTTTCGCGGAATCGCGCCGGCACAGTTGCTGGCTTTCTCCACCAGTTCCAGCGCGGCAACGCTGCCAGTAACCATGGAGCGAGTCGAAGAGCACCTTGGAGTCGAACGTGAAGTCAGCAGTGTCGTTTTGCCCGTTGGAGCCACCGTCAATATGGACGGGACCAGTCTGTATCAGGCGGTGGCGGCGGTATTTATCGCCCAGGCCTATGGCATGGGACTGGATCTGGCTGGCCAGCTGAATATCGTGCTGACCGCCACGTTGGCTTCAATCGGTTCGGCGGCTGTGCCGGGCGCCGGCATGGTGATGCTGGTGATTGTCCTGGGCGCGATCGGCGTGCCCATCGAAGGTCTGGCACTGATTGTCGCTATGGATCGCATCCTCGACATGTGCCGTACGACCGTGAACGTAACCGGTGATGCCACGGTCGCCATGCTGGTAGCCAAAAGCGTTGGTCGCCTCGGCGATCCGCACGTCAAGGAATGGGACGACAACTATCCTCCCGATGATATCGAGGCGGCCATCGAACCGGAACTTGCCGCCAGCGAAACCGAATAGAGGCTGGATATCGAGTATTCCTTCTCCCTGAGGGAGAAGGTGGCCGAAGGCCGGATGAGTGGGTATTTTGGTGATGATGAGGAGGTTCACCCGCAATCAATCCTCACCCAAGCCCCGCTTGAATCGGGTCTTGACCTTTCCCAATTCTGGGAGAGGTGGAACGCAAATTTTCAACGCAGGGTTAAGTCAGATATGACCAGACGATTACAACAAGTCGTTTTATGGACTGCGATGCTGTTGCTGTTGTCCAGTGAACTTTCCGCTCAGGAAAACTGGCCCCAGTTTCGCGGCACTGCTGCGGCCGGTATCTCCATTGGTGATCCGCCAGTCACCTGGAACGCGGAAACCGGCGAGAACGTGTTGTGGAAAACCCGCATCCCGGGGCTGGGACATTCGGCACCAATCGTGTGGGGCGATCGGGTGTTTGTGACCACCGCAACCAACTCGGTAACCGACACGCCAAGTCTGAAAACTGGCTGGCAAGGCGGAACGGGAGACCCGGCCGAGGACTCGGGCACCTGGACGTGGCAGGTGCTGTGCGTCGATAAATACAGCGGCGAAATCCTGTGGACGAAGGATTGCGCCAAAGGCGAACCGGAAATTGAGCGACACCTCAAGGCATCGCATGCCAACTGCACCGCGGCTACCGACGGTGAATTCATCGTGGCTTTTTTTGGCAGCGAAGGGCTGCATTGCCTGAACTTCGAAGGCGACATTGTGTGGCAAGTCAACTTTGGGCGGCTGCACTCCGGGCCCTACAACGCTGAGGAGCTGGAATGGGGATTTGCCAGTTCGCCGATCATTTACCAGGACATGGTGATTGTGCAGTGTGATTGTCTGAATACCGGCTTCGTGGCCATTCTCGATTTGAAATCAGGTGAAGAGGTTCGCCGTATCGACAGGGAAGATGTGGCGACCTGGTCAACACCGGCCGTTGTCGAAAGCGGAGGAAGAACCCAGATCGTATGCAATGGCTACAAACAGATGGCCGGTTACGATCTGGAGACTGGCGAACAGTTGTGGACACTCAGCGGTGGAGGCGATGTGCCCGTTCCGACTCCATTGTTCGCACACGAAACAATCTATATCACCAACGGACACGGTCGCAGTCCCACCTATGCCATCGCGCCCGATGCCCGGGGAGATCTGACGCCCGGCAAACGGGAATCCGATGATGAAGAGGAATCAGAAAAAGATGACTCGGATGACAAACAGGAAATTGCCGAAGAAGAATTGCCCGAGGGACTGGTCTGGTATCAGTCCAGGGATGGTTCGTACATGCCCACGCCGATCATCGTTGGTGATTACCTGTACACCTGCAACGACAATGGCAGGCTGGCCGTCCGTGATGCAAAAACCGGCGAACTGATGTACAAGCAACGCGTGACACAGGGTTCAACCACATTTTCAACGTCGGCAGTCGCGACCGCGGATCGCATTTACTTCAGTAGTGAGCAG
>JBPCVB010000174.1:0-2854 GCA_051010855.1 Pirellulaceae bacterium
TTCCGATGCCGCGTGATTCACCAGGAAGGGACCAAAGCAGGCTTGAAAACAGACGATCTGATCATCAGCCAGACGTAAGAACGTTTTTTCCAGTTGTTTGGGCATCGGTGCAGAATGACTGTTGCCAATGAACAGGACAGCCAGATCCGCCTTCTCGATCCGCTTGGCCAGTTTGCGGAGTTGCTGACTGCGGGCCCTTTCCTGGGCGAACAATCCGTCACGCGCCGGTGTCATCAAGGCAGAAATCAGTAGTCCGACCCACACCAAAAAGACGATCAAAGCCCGGTTTTTTTCAGCTACGTTCATTGCCATTGTTGTTCTCACGTTCGAGGACCTGCCCTGGTTTAGTTACCACGGCCCCGAAAAGTCGACTCGTTTTTGTCAGGAAGTGTGAGCTGAACTTGTGCAACCGCGGACCGCCGGCCAGGCGTTTGCTTAAATTGCTCGACCCTTGGGAGCGGACGCCAGCGACACGTTGGTAAAAGGCCTGTTTTGCCGTGATTTTCCGGTTGACAACAAGGGCAAAAAGGATAACCTTACTCGTTTCGACTCACGGCAAAATCCGGCTTGGCGTACGCGCCGGACCGCCGAAAACAGGCCAGCACTGGATCAAAATGCCAACCATTAATCAACTCGTTCGCAAGAACCGAAAGCAGAAACGCAAGTTTGCAAAATCTCCGGTTCTGGAGAAGTGCCCTCAGAAACAGGGGGTCTGTTTACTGGTACGTACCATGACACCGAAGAAGCCGAATTCGGCGCTTCGCAAGATCACCCGTGTACGTTTGAGTAATGGCAAGGAAGTTACCGTTTATATTCCTGGTGAAGGACACAATCTACAGGAACACTCGATCGTACTGGTTCGCGGCGGGCGCGTTCGCGACTTGCCAGGTGTGCGTTATCAGGTCGTGCGAGGTGCTCAGGATACGTTAGGTGTCGAAGGTCGCAAGCAAAGTCGCAGTCGCTACGGACAAAAGAAAAACTAGAAAGAGAAGAACCAAAATCCGATGGGAAGAATCACTGCCAGCCGAACCCAATTGAAGGGCGATCCGGTTCACGACTCGCTGCTTGCCAGCAAGTTCATCAACTGCATGATGTGGGACGGCAAGAAAACGGTTGCTCAAAAGATCTTTTACGATTGCCTGAGTGAAATCAAAAAACGCATCCCTGACCAGGAAGCCATCGATGTGTTTAACGGCGCTATCGAAAACGTGAAGCCGCAGATCGAAGTGCGCTCCAAGCGTGTGGGTGGTGCGTCGTATCAAGTGCCGATGCAAGTAAACCGCGCTCGACAACAGTCGCTGGCGTTTCGCTGGATTCTGAATGCCGTCCGCGACAAGAAGGGCCGGCCTACGCACATGAAATTGGCCGACGAACTGGTCGCTGCCTTCAACAAGGAAGGTGCAGCCATGACCAAACGCGAGAACACGCACCGTATGGCCGAAGCCAACAAGGCTTTCGCTCACTTCGCCTGGTAACATCCGAACCAAACAAGGCCGCCGCGAGTCACGATTCGTTGCGGCCTTTTGTATGCGCTTGATTGTCGCATTTCGCTCCGCGAAACAAAGCCATGTTGCTGTTTCGCGGAGCGAACTACGACATGACACCGGCCCCCAGGGCGCAAACGCGGGGTCGTATGGATTGCTGGTCTCTCGCTGACGCGACGGGCTGTGAGTGGATTTCCCACTCAAATACTTTGACGGGACAGGACCATGGCTCGGAAACTGGAAAACATTCGCAACATCGGCATCATTGCTCATATCGACGCGGGCAAGACGACGGTCACCGAGCGTATGCTGTTCCTGTCCGGAGCCAAGCATCGCGTTGGGATGGTCGACAAAGGCACCACGGAAACCGATACCGATGAAGAGGAACAAAATCGCGGCATCACGATTTATTCGGCCTGCGTGACCTTCAAATGGAAAGATGTCGACATCAATCTGATCGACACGCCGGGTCATGTGGATTTCACAGCCGAAGTGGAACGGTCTCTGCGTGTGCTGGACGGCGCGGTCGTTGTGTTCAGTGCTCGTGAAGGCGTGGAAGCGCAGAGCGAAACGGTTTGGCGACAGGCCAATCGATACCATGTGCCACGGTTTGCGTTCATTAACAAGCTGGATCGCGAAGGTGCCGGATTTGAGCGTGTCGTGGACGAAATTCGTCAGCGACTTGGTGGCAATCCGTTGCCGATCCAGATCCCGGTAGGGTTGGGACCCAAACATGTTGACGATCCGTTTCGCGGCGTGATTGATCTGGTCAAGATGAAGATGCAAACGTTCGACGAGGAAGGCAAGACGCTCAAGGAAGGTCCCATTCCCGACGAAATGTCCGACGAGGCCGAATTGGCTCGGCAAACCATGCTCGAGGAACTGTACAACTACAGCGACGAAATGACGGAACTGGCGCTCAGCGAACAACCGATTTCCAACGAGCTGATACGCAAAGTCATTCGCAAGGCCACATTGGCACAGATGATCCAGCCGGTTGTCTGCGGATCGGCGTTGCACGGTATGGGCGTGCAAGGCGTACTGGATGGCGTCAGATACTATCTGCCCAGTCCGATCGATCGACCGCCCGTGGAAGGGACGCATCCAAAAAAAGAAGACGTAGCCGAATTGCGCAAACCGGATCCGAAAGAACCGTTTTGTGGCCTGGTTTTCAAGATTCAACCAGCCAAGACGGGCGATTTCTACTGGGTTCGGGTTTACTCCGGCGAACTGAAAGCCAACACGCGTGTACAGTGTCCGGGCAAGGATAAAAAGGAAAATGTGGCCCAATTGTGGCAAATTCACGCGCAGAAAAAAGAACGGGATGGCCAGGTACCTTCCGTTTCTGCGGGTGACATTGTGGGCGTGAT
>JBPCVB010000175.1:0-8258 GCA_051010855.1 Pirellulaceae bacterium
ACCGTTTTGTTCAAAAACAATGCGGCCAGAGCCCCAATGGCCACCAAAAAGAAAAACGGCGTTTGCACGACCGTTTCGTGAATGGCTGTCTTGCTCAACAACCACATCACCGTGAAGAACAGGGTCAGTACCCACAGGGACCGCGGCAGATTACCGGCATCACGGATCCAGCTTTTGCCCAGCCACAATACGCCACCCATCAACACGCCCATCGTGAAAAACACACCCAGCATCTGCCACAATATGACATTCATACCCAGAAAAAACCTGTCGCCCGCAGCCGCCGTGTCCGCGGAGAAAAACGCCGATTTCATGTCGGTCAGCGTAATCGTCTGCCCACCAATCCAGTTCATCACGGCCAGCAATGCAGCGACCGCAACGCCGACCGAGAGCAACGGCAACAACCGTTGTATCATCAGGCTTTGTCGGTTGTTGTCCTGCAATGTGTTGCCAGCCGTCAGCACCGCCAGCCACAGGAAACTCAGCAACGCGGGCAACCACGCAAAGCCCATTAGCACCGCGGGTCGCGCAATTGCACGTTCGGGCAAATCAAGCGTGAAGAACTTCCAATCAATACCGGCGATCTGTGCAAACGTAGTGCCCCACTCGACCGTCCAGCCATCCCAGTACCGTGAGCTGGCCACGACGGCCATTACCATGCCTGTAAACAGCAACAACAATCCATGGGTGCGCGACGTAGCTTCGTTGCGGGAACGTTGACTAAAGAACGATTTCCAAATTCCGAACAAGACCAGTGCGAGGCCGAAAACCAGCATGACAGCCGTTGCCGTGCAGGGCTTGCCGATGGCCAGCAATCGCAGCGAGTCGTTGTATTCGGTGCCCAGTCCCTGAGTTTTGTCCCCGGTCAGATACCGACTTAGGCCCCGGTATATCATCAGTCCGCACAGCGTGACGACGAACGGCTGCAAGCCCAGTTTGGTGATCATCAAACCATGCAACAAACCCAGATGCATTGACAACCACAGGGAAACACCCACGGCGACGGCCATCGACAACCATTGGCCCTGGTCAGACCCTCGCAACCAGAACGAGAAGACCAGCATCAGGATCCCGGCCAACAGCAGTGTGAACTTGGGGCGTCGTGCGTGGCTCAAAAACTTGCGACGACGCCATAACGTATCCCACAACACCCAGCCCGCGACCACGGCCAATAACTCAATACCGATCAATTGAACCAGCCAAGCGCCGTTTTCGCCAGGCGGATACTGACTCCAGGATTTCAGAGTCATAATCATCGTGCAGCCCACGAGGCCGATGAGTGATCCGGTCGACAGATCGATGCCTCCCGTGACAATGACCAGCACGGCGCCGATGCCAATGATGGCAAACATGCTGCTGGATCGCAGCAAGTTCTGCAGGTTATAGGGCTTGATAAACGCGTCGTTCAGCAAAGCGGTGACGACGCACACGTAAATCAGTAACAGAAGAATACCCAGAATCTTGTTCGAGGATGTCACGCCGGCACGCCTCCCCCGGTGGCCAACGTCATCACGGCCTCTTCGCTGAATTGATCGCGCGTCAATTCGCCACCTACGCGGCCTTCGTGCATGACAATGATGCGATCGGACATGCCCAGCACTTCTTCCATGTCACTGGAAACAAAAAGAATCGCCACACCGGACCGGGACAGGTCATCCATCAACTTGTAAATTTCCTGTTTTGCGCCAACATCCACACCCCGGGTCGGTTCATCCATCAACAGAATCACGGGTTGCAACGCCAGCCATTTGGCAATGACCACCTTTTGCTGATTCCCGCCGGAAAGGAACTTCACGGGTTGTTCCAGATGGGGTGTGCGAATTCCCAGTCGACGGGTCATAGTGGCGGCCAGCAGTTCTTCGCGTTGCTTGTCGACAAGACGGAAACGGGAAAGGCCTTTGAGTATGGATAACGACGTGTTCTCACGCACCGTCAACGGCAGCACGACGCCTTGCTGTTTTCGATCTTCCGGTACCAGGCCCATTCCCAGTTGCATGGCTGTCTGGCTATCGGGTATCTCGCGCGGCCGTCCTCCGATCCTGATCGTACCACCGGCGGCAGGCGTGATACCGAACAAAGTGGTTAGCAATTCAGTGCGACCTGCACCAACCAGTCCGGCAATGCCGACGATCTCGCCGGCCCGCACCCGGAAACTGACCTCGTTTCCCGGGTGAGCTGGCGTACGCACGCGATGGACCTCGATGGCAACTTCGCTGCGCGCCGCATCCGTGCGCGAATAGTACTGGTCAATCTCCCTGCCGACCATGTGCGCTACCATGGCCTGGTGATTAATCTCCGTTCGTTTCAATTCGCCGGCGTTACGGCCGTCACGCAACACAACGACTCGATCGGCGATTAACTCGACCTCCCCGAGTCGATGCGAAATGTAAATCACGCTGACGCCACTCGTTTTCAGATGCCGGATGATCTCGAACAGCCTGGCTGCCTCGCGTTGTGACAAACTGCTGGTCGGCTCATCCATGATGACAATGCGTGCGTTTGTCGAAATGGCCTTGGCAATCTCCACCATTTGCTGCTGACCAATCGTCAGATTGCCCACCAATTCGTCTGGCGAAAGATCGAGGCCAACCTGTTTCAGCAGGTCGCGAGAAGTCCGCCGTATTTGCTCGCGATCAATCACACCCCAGCGTGTTGGTTCGCGACCAAGGAATATGTTGGCCCCTACATCAAGGTTTTGGCACAGGTTCAGTTCCTGATGGATCAAGGCAATTCCATGGGCCTCGGCCGCTTGCACGGAATCGATTTCGCTGAGTTGGCCATCCAGGAGAATCTGGCCCGAGTCCGGCAACTGGTTGCCAGCGAGGATTTTCATCAGCGTACTTTTGCCTGCGCCGTTTTCCCCGATGACCGCCAGGATCTCCGCCTCGTGCAAATCCAGACTGACGTTATCCAGCGCCACCACACCGGGGAAGCCTTTGCAGATTTCCTTGACCAGCAGAATCGGTGAGGTGGAGTTCATTTTAGGTCGAGTATCCATCAGGCCTTCTCCCTCGGAGAGAAAGTGGCCGAAGGCCGGATGAGGCATATGCCAGCCGCCGCAAAAAAAAAGCCGAATCAATTTTGATTCGGCGTCCGGGTCTTTCACCATTCTAGTTGGCTTCGCCGGCAATCATAGCCGCTAACTCTTTTTGAAAGGCCTCAACATTGTCCTGCTCGATCATACGGGCCGGAATGTCGATAAAGTCGGATTCCAGATCAGACTTGTCGCCCTGCGCCAGACGTTGCAGCACTTCGACCGACTTGTAGCCATACATGTACGGATTCTGCACAACGGTGCCCACACAATTCCCAGTCTTGATTTCCTCCAGAGTCCGTTCATTTTCGTCGAAACCCACCACCTTGATCTCGCCCAGCTTTCCGGCGCTTTCCAAAGCATCAAAAATGAACGGCGGATTGTACTCGAATAGTCCCACCATGCAGTCAATTTGTTTGCCGTCCTCGACATACTTGGCCAGCGCCTGTTGGGGCAGTTCTTTTTTGCGGGTGTCATCAAAGTCGTCGACGCGCGTAGCAAGAAACGTGTAATTGCCTTCGCTGATTTCTGAACCCGGTTGATCGTAACGCGTCGGGTCGTGGCTGCGATCCAGCACTTCGTCGATCAGGCCCTGCCGTCGCAGCTTGGCGTTATGCTGTTCCAGCGAACCAATAAAGATCACGATGTTACCGCCGTCGGGGATGGCCTTCTTGACCAGTTGGCCCGCCATACGTCCTGCGTCGTAATTGGACATGCCAATGTACAGCAGACGGTTGCTGTCCGGAGCATCCGAGTCGTGGGTGATGTAGTGGCACTGGTTACCGACCTCATTGAGAATGTCGGTTTGATTGGCCGGATCTACCGGACTGACCGCGATACCGTCGACTCCCATGCTGATCAGTTGTTCAAGCATGCGTTTCTGGTTAGCCGCGCGACCACCTTCCCTGGGCGGCATGCGGACTTCGACATCGCAGCCAAAATCCTCGCCTGCCTTCTCGGCTCCCGTTTCAGCGATGGTCCAGAAGTTGGCGATGCCATTGGTGACAAATGCCACGCGCGGCCGCTTGGTCCCTTGCCCACCGGCTCCCGTTTCGCCCTGTTCCTTGCCGCCGGTGCCCTCACTGCAACCAGCGAGCAAAATGATCACGGCCAGCAACGCAGTTTTGTGAAAAAGTGAATACAAATTCATGGATCCGCCGGTCGTTGAGTGAGCCTGGAGACACAACAAGAAGCGAATTTTAAAGTGCCGGAAGCGCAAACTCAACTATTCCGCCGCGCAACAAAAAAACCACCATCAATCGGGGTGATGATGGTGGCGTTGGTGAAAGTGGTTGGGGGCGGGTTCGAACCGCCGACACATGGATTTTCAGTCCATTGCTCTACCAACTGAGCTACCCAACCGGCAAGAACGAAAATCGTACTTTTATCAACAGATACTGTCAATTCTTGCTGCGTGGCCGCGCGTCGCCTGCTGCTACAAGCCTCACAGATGTCTGCCTTGGCCCGCTTTGATTGACACTTTTGCGGTACACGACTAACATCATGGTTACCTGCGGGACCTCTTTGCCCACCACCCAAATTCCGCAGTTTAGTTATCCCAGGCGGCGTTGAACGAATACTTCGTTCCCTTGAGGGCACCATTCATGTATCAGTCAGTTTCCCTACGTCGCTTTGCGACAGTTGCTGGCGTCTTGTCCGCAACTTTGCTCATCCAGCTGCCGGTTCAGGCTCAGGTAAAATACGATCCCGAGCATCCGGTTGTGCAGGAAATGATCACCAAGGGTCTGGAATTTGTCAGCAACAATCAGTCCAACCTGATTGGCCCTCGCATTATGTTCGGCATGGCGGCCTACAAGGCCAATGTACTGGCCTCGCCGACGCCCAAGGAGCATCCGTTGATTGATGCCGCGTTGGCGGCGATCAAGGAGAAATGCACCGAGTCCAAACTGAATAGCAGTAGGGACTTTGAAAAAATGTACGCCAGTGCCCTGGCGTGTGTGTTTCTGCTGGAACTGGATGCGGAAAAATACAGACCGGAAATCGAGACATTGCTCGACCACATAGTCCAGCGTCAACAGGACAGCGGGGCCTGGGGGTACCGAGCCGATCCGCGAGTTGGAGACACTTCGCAAATGCAGTACATCGCGCTGGCCTTGTGGCTGGCCGATTTGCGCGGCTACCGGGTCGACCCGGACGTCGCCAAGGATGCTCTGCAATGGATGTTGGACACGCAGGAACCCGATGGCGGCTGGATTTACCAAAAACCAGTTGTTATTGCCGGGTCCGGCGCCAATTCAGTGCGGCACTCTCTGGTTGCGGCCGGTTTGGGGACGGTTTATCTGTATGCCGATTTGCTGAGGCTGGTCGAACGGAGTCAATCGGGATCGCTGGGTCCAACAGCCGCCCAAAATGACCTGAACTTGCCTCCGTCGGTCACCGATGTAACCCATGAACAGGACGCTGAATCTTCGGCCGAGGATCGCCGGGCCCTGGTGTCGTTTGATACCAGCGGCTTGCGCAGCTGTATGAATTCGGGTAACAACTGGTTTGCCAAAAACTTCTCCGCCGATGTCGACGAGTATCCCATGTACTACCTGTACGGCTTTGAACGCTACGCCAGTGTTCGCGATTACGTGGAGGGGAATAGCAAGGGTATCGAAAACTGGTATGACGAAGGCGTCGATTATCTGCGCGGTATCCAGACTTCCAATGGACAAATGGGTGCTGGTCGCGGTGAAATCTCTGCCTCGATCCAAACGTGTTTTGCCATTCTCTTCCTGACGCGCAGCATGGAAATCACCATCGCCGGCAAAGCGACGGGTTTGGCTAACGGCGGCGACGGATTCCGTAACGACGTGATCCTCAGGGAACGGGGAGATCGAATTGTGACGGGATCCGTGGAGAGGTCGATTGGCGATCTGGTGAGTCTGCTGGATAACCCCGACAACGACGAGGAAGAATGGGAGTTGTTCATGGATTCGCTGGACGATTTGCAACTCGATGGCGATGAAATATCGCGTAGCCAGCAACTGGCGACGCTGCGAATGCTGGTGCGACACGAGAAATACGAGGCTCGACTGATTGCCATCAAGTTCCTCGGCAAACAACGATCGCTCGACAATGTGCCCGCGTTGATTTATGCACTCACTGACCCCGATCCGCGAATTGTGACCGAAGCCAACAAGGCAATGCGTTTTGTCAGCCGACGTACCAGCGGTCCCGAAGTATCCGGGAACCCGTCACGCACGGAGTTGCGCTCGCTCAAGAATTACTGGATTGAGTGGTACCACAAAATTCGACCCGATGGAGTGCTGTTGGAAATGCCGGAAGACGAGTAGATGGCCGGTAGCACTTTTCGTGAGAGACCTATGAGCACCAATACTATTCGCAACCAGCACACGCTGGAAATGACGACCGATCCACGAGTCTCGGCGTACGACAAGACAGCGACATTTCTCGTCGCTGCAGTTGTCGTTCTGGGATTTCTGGTATTTGTGCTGTTCATGATCTGGTTAACCTTGTTCGCCGGAGCCCCTTCCCAAAAACCGGCGATCGCCATTACAGAACTGGCCGGCAACGATGACCGGCCCGAGGGCGTTGCCGACGATTGGCAAGAACCGGGAGTGGAAGATTTTCCCGAAGTTGAACAACCGCAACTGGCGGACGCGCTGGAAGCGGTCACCGACAGTGTTTCGTCAGTGCGGGCCCAGTTGGAAAAGGTTGACGGCAACGCCGCGCAAATGGGCCGCGGGGCCGGTCTGGGCGACAAACGCCAACGCGGACGAGGTGGTGGCAACAGCGACATTATTCCCGAATGGGATCGCTGGAAAATTGAGTATTCGGCTGGAACACTCGCCGAATACATGAACATCCTGCAGTCCTTTGGCATCACGCTCGGCTGTGTCAGCCAGGTGAGCAACCAGATCCAGTACCTGAGTAGTTTGACCAATGCCCAGGCCACGATCACTGTGGGCGACCGCTCCCAGGCCGGATTGTATTTCCACAACACTCGAAACCGCCTGCGTCGCTGGGATCAGAACAAGGCCGCGGCATCCGGTGTCGATGTTCGAAACAAGCTGATTGTGCACTTTTATCCGACCGATATCAGGCAACAACTGCTGGAGCTGGAACACGCCGAGTATTCCCGTGAAGGCAAGGAATTGATCGAAGTCAAACAAACTGTGTTTCGGGTTCGCCCGGCAGGCGGCGGTTTCGAGTATTACGTGGAGAGCGTCGAATATCGCGACTGGCCGAAATAAACGTAGATACGCCGGGGGCAAGATGAAAAGGTTTGACTTGCCAGTGTGCCAGGCCGAGCAATCGTCGTTGCGGGTGTCAGCGTATGATCGGTTGCACGCCTCGTTATCGGCCTCTGTGGTGGTGCTGGGCGCACTGGTGTTTATTTTGATGGCCGTCTGGCTGGCCTCGTTTGACGTGTCGACTCCGCTACGTCAGGCCACTATGTTGATCGGGCAACCGTCAGGTGAAATCGCGAACAATCAAGCCGGCCTGTCAATGTTGGATGTTCCCGACCCGCCCGTCGCGACACCGCAGCTCGAGTTGCAGTTGCAGGCAATGCAGGAATTGCCTTCGTCTGTATTGGCAGCCGCCGCAACGCTGGAAACGGCCGGCCAGGGAAAAGCCGGTTTGTCCGGTGGCATAGGCGACCGGCGCCTTCCCGGCCCAGCAATCAATGATGACATCAGGCCCGACTGGGAACGCTGGAAAATTGAGTATTCCGCCGATACAGTCGAGCAATACATGGAAATCCTGCAGTCATTTAACATCTCCATTGGCGCGATACATCAGGTCAGCAACCGCATCTATCAGGTATCGGATCTGACCACAGAACAAGGCACGGTCACCGAGACCGACCGCTCGCATGCCGGTCTATATTTCTACAACCAAAACAGACGCCTCCGTAATTGGGACCAGGGCAGGGTTACGTCGGCCGGTGTTGACGTTGATACGGACTACCTGCTGGTGCATTTTTATCCGGAGTCCGTGCGTGATACGTTGCGTGAACTTGAAAACGACGTTCTGGAGCGCGACGGAATACAACTCCAAGAAATCGACCGAATTGTGTTCCGCGTTCGTCCGGGTCACGACGGATTCGAGTATTTTGTCCACGAAGTGATCTGCCCATCGAACGAGCGCTGATCGGATTGGGGTACAGGCAGCCCGAATTTACCGGATTGAGCAGATGTCTGGTTTTTTGCGTCGGCTCAATGCTGCCTTGGTGGAAAACCAGGCTCCCATCAAC
>JBPCVB010000176.1:0-2964 GCA_051010855.1 Pirellulaceae bacterium
CACATAGACGGCGGCGTTGAATCCACTGAAGCTCAACGAGATCCAGACCAGCGTCGACGCAATCGCGTAGATCGAAAAGTCATTGGTTTGATCGGCAACTACAACTCCCGCCCAGCGTTCGGGAAAAATGGAAAAGGCAAATGCGACAAACGCAGCCAACAACACCAGCTTGAACCCCACGACAACGTTCTGGGTTACCAGCCCTGATCGCACCACCAATGCGTGCAGCGTGCCGCAAACGACAATCGCCAGAATGCTGACCGTGCCGGTGACGTACCAGTCAGGCCGAACGGATTCGGGAACCGCGTACGATTCAAACGCCACCGCGGCGAAGGCAATTGCGCCCGTAAAGCCGGCAAGCAAGGAAACCCAGCCCGCCACAAATCCGACAGACGGATGAACCAGGCGACTGAGAAACAGGTATTCGCCGCCCGATTCAGTGATGCGTCGCGCGAGCTGTCCGTAACTGATCGCTCCGCAAATGGCGATCAGTCCGCCAATACCCCACGCCAGCATCACATACTGCCGGTTTTCGAGGTCCGCGAATGAGAATCCGCTGGTCGTAAATACGCCTGCGCCGACCATATTGGCAACGACCAGACAAATGGCAGAAAACAGGCCAAACAGTTTGATGGATTTCGGCGCGTCGCTCAATTTTTTCGGAACTTGATAAAGTAGTTTTCTTCCAGTCCATCGATGTCGGACTCGGCCACGTATTCAAAATCCGCGTCCTCAATTTCGCCGCGGACTTCTTCCTTGCCTGCACGAACGTGGCCAAGAATCCATTCGCGGCTTTCTCCAGGAATGCGCTCAAAGTCAATTAAAATTAGATGACCGCCCGGTCGTAACGCCCGGCGGATGGAGGCCATGGTAGCCTGCGGGTACTCGAAATGGTGATAAGTATCGCAGATGAACACCACGTCCACGGACCCCGGCGGCAAATTCACGCTGTTTTCCGCACACACCACACCGGTCACGTTGTTCAGCTCTTGCCGCGTTGATTCTTCGGTAATGTGTTTGATTAGTCGCGGCGCGATATCGACGGCGAATACCCAGCCATCGTTGCCAACTTCGACAGCAAACATCCGCGAGAATAATCCAGTTCCCGCGCCGATGTCCGCAACTTCATGGCCTTTCTCGATACCGCAAGCTGCCAGGATACGCTCGCGAGCCACAAAGATCTCGCGGCTTTCCATCTCGAATCGTTCAACCATCTCATCGACGTCCAGCTCTGGATTCAGAAAGCCCTCGTTGATGCCAGGTTTTACGCTGGTTTCGCCCGCAATGGATCGTGGTTCCTCTTCAACTGCCTGCGCCCAGGTCTGTTGCTGAATCGCTAACAGGCAAAAAACGGCCAGGCAGCCAATGGATGCGGTTCTCATTTTGATTTCCGGGGTTACCCGCAGATTAGTGTAGGTGTCTGCATAAAATTGTAGCTGGAATTCGTATTGCCGGGGGGTGCTGTGTTTGCCGGACCAGCCGTCGATGTTAAATTACGCGAAACGAACTTGTATAGGACTTCAGGGAACCTGCGTCAAATGAACTCTCAAGGACTTGCATACGCCATCGGTTGGGCATTGTTGCTGGCCACGATGCCTGTTCGCTGTCTCACAGCGCAGGAAATCACTGATGAACAGCGAACAAATCTGCATCGTGAAATCCGATCTGCGATGACGTCCGGCAACTATGCCAATGCCGCCAGTGCGCTGGACGAACTTGTGAAAGTCGATCCGGACAACGTGGACTACCATTTCACGCGCGGCACCGCATGTTTCATGAATGGAGACATGTCAGAAGCAGTCTCCAGCTATGACCGGGCGATCGAGTTGGAGCCCGACCAGAGTCCCCGCTGTTGGCAACGCGGCCTTGCCTTGTATTACGCCGATCAGTTCAAGCTGGGCCAGGAGCAGTTTGAGGCTCACCAGACGTACAACCGTAACGATGTGGAGAACGCGGTGTGGCACATGCTGTGCGTGGCCCGACAGGTTGGCGTGGATGAAGCGCGCGCGAAGTTGATTCCCATTAGCGGCGATGGGCGTGTTCCCATGGCCGAAATCTACCAATTGTTTGCCGGAACTGGCACGGTCGACGATGTGATGCAGGCGGCCAGTACAGACGATGAAACGGATTCTCGATACCGTCGGCAGATGTACTACGCCTGCCTGTACGTCGGGCTCTATCACGAAATGACGGGCGACAACCAGCAGGCATTGGCCGCCATGAAACGCGCTGCCGACCTCAACCCGATCGAAAAAGGCCAGTTGATGGGATCGGTGGCCGATGTGCATCTTCTGCTGCGGTCAACGCAGGAGGATGAATAGATCGGTCGGATCGGAACCGCAGAACACCGAACAATGAACGTCGAAGTCTGAACTATTCTTCGCCGTTTAGAGCGTTGCCAGCCTTCGTTCGAAATCCTCTACAAACATTCTTTTGCCGCGCGTAACAATCGAATGTCCTTCGGCTGACAGCCGCCGTTTCAGGTTGACGAGACCGCCGGGAAATTTTGGATTGAGTTCGCCACCGGCCTTCAACGTCCGCCAGTAAGGCGTAATTCTTTTCTTGCCGTCCTGTTCCTTTTCGTCGGCCGCCCGGGCCGCGATGTTGGCATGAATGCCAGTGACCATCGGTCACGTTGTTGTAGCCGCGTGCTCCGCCGCAATCGACTGGCGGATCGCATCTACCGTGGTTAGCCTGCCCTTGCGAACCTGCCGCATCCGCTGGTCGACATCCAGCGGAGCCGGGATGACGATCGTGCCCTTGCCGAATCGCTTGGCCATCTTGCCCTGCAACTTGACGACCCTGGGCAGGTCTTTGGAGTCCTGCAGCTTTTCATTCCACGATTTGCGTGTTCCCGCCATCACATACCTTGTCGTTCCAGGTCGGTTGAGTCTCCCGCTATTCACGATACCGGTCGGGATCCAGCCGCACCAGCGATTCGGCCAGTTTCAGCATTTCGGGACG
>JBPCVB010000177.1:0-4802 GCA_051010855.1 Pirellulaceae bacterium
ATCAAGTACTCTTTGGCATCGCCGGTTAATTCGAGCGAGTATCCACGTTCTTCCAAACGTTGGCGAATCTTGCTCAGTTCCAGGTCGACAACCAACTTGAGATCTTTCTTTTCCAAATGGCGGAAAATGACGGGCTCGTTGGAAAGTACCAGCTGGTAACCGCGTTCGGCCAGTCGATTGCGGATCTTGGTAACTTCCAGTTCGATAACGAGTTTGAGGTCTTTTTTCTCCAGGTGACGGAAGATGATCGGTTCCTCGGACAAACGGTTGAGGAATTCCGGTCGGAAAGCACGGTTAATTTCGTCAAACACGCGTGTCTTCATACTCTCGAACGAGGCATCCTCACCGGCTCCAGGCAGGCCAAAGGCCGATTCATTCTTGATCGCGTGAGCACCGACGTTGGTGGTCATGATCAGGATGACGTTGCGGAAGTCGATGTTGCGACCAAAGCTGTCCGTCAGGCGACCTTCCTCCATGACCTGTAACAACATATTGAAAATGTCCGGATGGGCCTTTTCAATCTCGTCCAGCAGGACCACGGCGTATGGTCGACGCCGGATCTTTTCAGTCAACTGACCGCCTTCTTCATAACCGACGTATCCCGGAGGGGCACCGATCAGACGGCTCAGGTTGTGCTTCTCCATGTACTCGGACATGTCGATCGTGATGAGGGCTTCCTCGTCGCCAAACATAAACTCGGCAAGCGCCTTGGCGAGAAGCGTTTTTCCCACACCCGTTGGTCCGGCAAACATAAAGCAGCCGATAGGGCGTTTCGGATCCTTCAGACCGCTGCGGCTACGTCGCACGGCCTTGGATATTGCGCCAACCGCCGCATCCTGGCTGATCACGACCTTGTGCAGTTCGTCTTCCATTTTCAGCAGACGGGCACTGTCTTCGGTCGAGAGTCGGGTAAGCGGAATGCCGGTCATCTTGGAGATCACCTCGGCGATGACCTCCTCGTCGACGACGCCGTCGGCCTCGTCAGATTTTTCACGCCAGTCCTTCTTGATCTGATCTTTCTTCTTGCGCAACTTGTCGGCCTGGTCACGCAGCGAAGCGGCCTTTTCAAAATCCTGGTTGGCGACCGCATCTTCCTTGTCCTTGTTCAGGCGGTCGATATCCTCGTCAATCTCCTTGAGATCGGGCGGACGGGTCATCGAACGCAGGCGGACTCGAGCACCCGCCTCATCGATCACGTCAATGGCCTTGTCGGGCAGACAGCGACCGGTGATGTAACGGCCCGACAGATCGACGGCCGACATAATTGCGTCGTCGGTGATCTGTACGCGGTGGTGTTTTTCGTACCGTTCCCTCAAGCCCTTGAGAATCTCGATTGTCTCATCGGTACTGGTTGGTTCAACGATGATCTCCTGGAATCGACGTGCCAGAGCGTTGTCCTTTTCAATGTACTTGCGGTACTCGTCCAGCGTCGTGGCACCGATGCACTGGATCTCGCCGCGGGACAAGGCGGGCTTGAGCACGTTAGCAGCGTCGATGGCGCCTTCGGCACCCCCGGCACCTACCAGCGTGTGCAACTCGTCAATAAACAGGATGGTGTTCTTGGCGCGACGCACTTCGTTCATCACGGCCTTGATGCGTTCCTCAAACTGACCACGATACTTGGTACCGGCCACCATCATGGCCAGGTCCAGCACGACGATCCGTTTGTCAACCAGTAATTCGGGAACCTCGCCGGAGATCACCCGTTGGGCGAATCCCTCAACGATCGCTGTCTTGCCTACACCGGCTTCACCCAGCAGCACCGGGTTGTTCTTGGTCCGGCGGCACAGTACCTGAATGGCTCGTTCAATTTCATCCTGACGCCCGATCACCGGATCCAGCTTGCCTTGCTGTGCCAGTTCGGTGAGGTCACGGCCAAAGCTGTCCAGGGCTGGCGTTTTTGACTTGCCACTTTTTGCACTGGAGGATTCGCCGCCACCGGTATCGCGACCACCGCGTTCGCCGGCCTCGGCACCTTCCAGGCCACTGCCCAGCAGGTTGAGAACTTCTTCGCGGACTTCTTCAAGTTTCAGGCCGAGGTTCATCAGTACCTGGGCAGCCACGCCTTCCTGTTCGCGCAACAGCCCGAGAAGGATGTGTTCGGTGCCAACAAAGCTGTGTGCCAGATTGCGGGCTTCCTCCATCGAATACTCGATGACTTTCTTGGCCCGTGGTGTCTGTGGCAGCTTGCCGATGGTGACCATTTCGGGACCGCTTTGCACCAGCTTTTCAACTTCGAGTCGAATCTTGCGTAGATCGACGCCGAGGTTTTTCAGCACATTGGCGGCCACGCCGTTACCTTCCTTGACCAGCCCCAGCAACATGTGCTCGGTGCCAATATATTCATGATTGAAGCGCTGCGCCTCCTGGTTGGCCAGCTGCATCACTTTTCTTGCGCGTTCAGTAAATCGCTCGTACATCTTTTGCTCCCGGGTAGTGCCCTGGGATCGGGAAACAACCGCGATCACGGGTTACTGGGTTGGAATTGTTGCCGGCCGTAGCCGGACGCTCATGCTGCTCGTTGTTGAATTGTCTGAACTGTGAGATCGATTTGCAAATCCTGCCGATCGGTATCGACTGCGGTGTCAGAAACCTGAGTGGTTTCGCCTGCATCGACGTCCGTCGAGGCATCCATTTCGGATCGAATCCGGCCGTTCCCGGCGGTCTGGTCGTCATCGATGAATTGCCATTCCCTCGCGATCTCAAATTGCCACAGGTGGGCGTCGTCCAGACGCGCGAGCGTTTTTAATTGTTGTCGGGCCTTGTCCTGGCGACCATTTCGCCGGAACAGGGTGGCCAGCAACAATCGGGACTCGGCATCCCGCGGGCAGTGTTGCAAACGTTGGGTTAACAGCAATTCGGCTTGCGTCCAATCTCCCATCAAGTATTCGGTTTGCGCCTGAATAAACAAGGTGTCGTCGGTTTTGCCCGTGGTTTGCGGGGCCTGACCGGCTTGCCGGACGGTTCGCCAGGCGAGACAAACGCCCGTCAGCCAAAAAACGATCACGACTGGCCACAAAACTGCGGAGAAGCGGGGACCGAACAGGGCTGGCCACAAAAACGTCGAAACCAGTGCCAGATTCAGCAAAACGGAAAAGCCAACCGCAGCCAGCAGGGAACTCCAGTGGCCGTAAAGCCACAGTCGTGCCAGGCCGGGCCAGCAACACAGTGCTCGAGGTGGTTGACCATTCATGGTTTGAGACGCTGGCTTCCTGCCAAAAGATACCACCTGCTGCAAAAAAAGGCGGACGATCGCGGGCAGAATTCTAGCCCCGCAACACTCGTGAATCAAGGCAAGTATCCAAGACACAGGCACTTACGTCGAAACTTGCCAACATGCCCGGTCAAGCGGCGGTTGCCTATAATCGGCCGTATCGCAACAAGTTAACACGCGCGTGCCCCAGGTCCGGCAGGTCGCAATCCGCGATTCACAAAAAACTGATAGCAACGACATTCTCGCGATCTCCGTTGAACTTATCCCTATCGGCCATCCGGAACCGCCACAGGACCAAAATGCGACAGGACTAATGATGAGCTTTTCCGACGGGCAATCTGAACCACACCGGGTGTGGCGTACGATCGACGCCAACCTGAATCGTGCTGGGGAAGCCCTGCGCGTGATCGAAGATGGTTTGCGGTTTGTGATTGAGGACGCTCACCTGGCACGCGTGTGCAAAGGTCTGCGGCACGAACTGAAGCTGGTTGCCGACCAGTGGCCGCGCGAGTCCTTGCTGGCCATGCGAAACGCCTCGGGTGATGTCGGACGACACACAGACGTTGCCGAGGAGTACCAACGGAGCGGCATGGCAGACGTGCTGAGCGCCAATTTCGCCCGGGCCAGCCAATCGCTGCGTGTGATGGAAGAGTTCGCCAAAATGGAAGAATTTTCCAGGCTGGCGGGATCCGCAGCCGCGCAGGGAATCGAGCAACTGCGGTACGCGCTGTACGACCTCGAAAAAGCTGCCATGGTGACGCTGAACAGTCAAAGTCGCCTGGCAGAGGTGCAGCTGTATGTTTTGGTGGACGGCTGCAGTTCAACAACCGCCTTCGAAGAGCAGATCAACCAGCTGATTTATGGCGGTGTTGACGCGATCCAGTTGCGTGACAAGACATTAAGCGACCGCGACCTGGTGGCGCGGGCGCGGCAACTGGTAGCGCTAGCTCGACCTCATGGTGTGCTGTCGATTATCAACGATCGCGCCGATGTGGCAGTAACTGCGCGCGCTGACGGGCTGCATCTGGGTCAGGATGATATGGATTTGTCGTCGGCCCGGCAGATAGTTGGCTCGCAAATTCTCGTGGGGATTTCCACACACAGCCTGGAACAAGCTCGTCGGGCGCAACGGAGCGGCGCAGACTACATTGGTGTCGGTCCGGTATTTGAGTCCAGTACCAAGACGTTCGCCGCGCACGTGGGTCCGCAACTGCTGCATGAGGTCGGGGCAGACATCAGCTTGCCGTCATTTGCCATCGGTGGCATCACACTCGACAACCTGGACCTGGTAATCGCTGCCGGATTTTCGCGCGTGGCGGTATCGGGGGGTGTGATCAGCGATCGTGAGCTGATGCAGGAAATGGCGCGTTCGTTTAAGATGCGGCTGTCGAGCAATCGCTCGCGCGTTGATTCTTGTTGAGACGGGCTTTCAGGGTCGGGCATCTTCGGTTCCAACATTCATGAGTGAGAACGAACCGGACGAGACACCCGACCCCCTGCAATCGGATTCGCTGCAAAAACGCAACTTCCTGGCCATTTCCGCATATCAGGTCATGTTGCGGATCGGCTGGATATTCAAAACCGAGAG
>JBPCVB010000178.1:0-4685 GCA_051010855.1 Pirellulaceae bacterium
CTTCAAAGCGATCCTGATGATCCCCGATTTTCGATAGTTGAATTTCAAAAAGGACTAACAGTATATGTTGTGGAGAATGGTCATATTATTGATACGATTGTTGACGGAAAATCAGTCGATGATGACCATTAATTTACCGCTCCCATCCTTTTTGACGCGCAATCCGTGGCACGTTCGTGCGACATAACAAACTGATGAACCTCAGCCGCTTGAATCTTGCGCTAGGCTACGAGTCGCCAGGTCGTTCAAAGTCGCTCGCCGGACCCGGTTACCTCTAACGTTATGCGGCATTGCGTAACGAAACACATGGTAAATGACGACGTTCTGCAAATGACGGCAGGCAACGAGCGCGTAGCGCTGCTCATCATCGATGTGCAGGCGGGGATTTTCACGATCCCCGGTTTTCAACTTCACGATCCGGACGGTTTCCTCTCCCGGGTTGCCCGGCTAATCGATCACGCTCGCGCTGCTGACGTGCCGGTTGTTTACGTGCAGCACAACGGCGGCCCTGGATCGCCAGTGGAATTGGGTGCCGAGGGATGCGAGATTCACAGCTCGATCGCACCGCAGTCCGGTGACCTGGTAGTCCGCAAGGAGGAATCGGACGCGTTTCTTCGAACTGAACTCCAGCAACAACTTCAGAGGCTTGGGGTCACGACGCTGGTTGTGTGCGGAATGCAATCCGAATACTGCGTGGATACAACGTGTCGTAGCGCTTACGGACTCGGGTACAAGGTCTTCCTCGTCGAAGACGCGCACACGACTGGTGGCTCCGGATCGTTAAGCGGCGAGCAAATCGTCGCACACCACAATGAGACGCTGGATGGCGCCTTTGTCACACTTTGCAGAACCGCCGATGTCTTCTCGAATCGCGTCGATTAATGGCATCGTTAACAACGCGAAGACAAAGATGACGCACATAACCACTCGCTGGCGTTTCGTGCTCGTATTAGAAAATGAGCTGCCGGTCTGTCAAAGTTGATTGACGGGTGCCGCTGCTGGCTCGTCCAGCAGTGTCGGAGTTGTATCAAGCACTGCTGGACGAGCCAGCAGTGGCACCGACCCGTCAATTGACACCGGTTGGACTGGACCCTCACAACGCCTGCCCCTTACGATGCACGATTGGGCGCTTAATGCGCGGGCGAGTTGATTGATATTCGTGTAGAATTTATCAACGACCTTTTTCAATTTCTGTGCTTTTTCAATGGGAGTTGGTATGTCCAACGTCAGGATCTACCGATTGGCAAACTGGACCTTGCTGTCAAGTTTGGTGTTCTTGCTGTGGGGGGCAGTTGTATCAGCCACTGCGTTTGGCGCCAGCTGCGATGCGATGCAGGAAACCAGCGAGCAGGAGTCAAGCGAACAGGACTCGGAGAAGCAAGAACAAGAGATTCTGTTCGTCGAGGTTTTGGTCAAGGGTGCTGATGGGCAACCCGTTGTTGATGCGACCGTAACCCCATGGGCGTTGAGATGTTCCGCGGGACACGGCCTTTGGTCTGCGAAATCGGTTGGGGGTGTCGAGCCAATCCCCGTGATAACCGACTCCAATGGCATCGCCAAAGTGGCCTATCCGAAATTCGCAATCCTGGATGAAAGGGTCTCCACGACGACAGTATCGGTTTCAGTAGACCATTCGGACCATCCGTATGTAGCCTCGGAGCATATTAACGTTCCTCGCGAAGACACTCACCAGTTCCAACTCCCTGCTGGTGTTGCGCTGGAAATCAAGGCCTTGGTGGATGGAGAAGTTGATACGAGCGAGCAGGTCCATATCGTCTCCAACCCTGGCAGACCGAGAGGTTCGACAGTGACTGTTGATGGTGTCATTCAGATTCAACCAATGGCGGAGGGCCCTGGTCAATTGTTATTGGTCCGTATGGACGGTGAGAAACCGACTCACTTTAGTTCGATTATCAATCTAGACATTGAGCCTGAGCAGGGGGTGCTCAAGAAAGAGATTGAGCTCAGGCCAGCTGTCAGTGTGCAAGGCAGATTGAGCGACAATGTTTCTCGTCCCGTCAAGAATGGCCGGGTCAAGGTTTTGAATATTCGCCCAGGCGTTTCCCGGAATGAAATCGCGTGGACGACCTGGGCAGAAGTAAAAGCGGACGGCACATTCATAATCGAATCGTGGCCTGCGGAGGAGCCGATCCAATTGGTCGCGTTGTGCGACGGGTTTTGCGCCGAATCGGGTGAGAAACCGCCGATGGTCACTCCTGAACGAGCTCGTGGTGCATATCTGCGAGCTCAAGTATTCATGAAACCGATTGATTCCGAAATCGTTGTCCAAATGACACCAATGGTGGACTGCCATTTCGAGATCAAGGATGCGTTTGGAAAACCAGTCAGTGATGTTATTGTTGCCGCCAATCCCAATATCGGCTGGTGGAATGGTGGATCGCAAATATATTGTTTCCCACTTGCACGGAGCGCTGAGTGGCTTGCAACCGGAAAATACGAACCCGATTCGAAAGAGGGATTGTTTGCGATTCCTTTCGTGGGCAATTCAGACGAGCAAGGCCAGACGCTGCTTCAGTTGCCCGCAGGTCGCCGTTCGCTGGTTGCCTACAACGAAAAATACCAGTTGCCAATCAATGTTGGCAGACGTTCCGAGAGAGTAGAAGTGGAAGCTGGCGATTCGATGGATATCACGCTGGTCGTGCAGCCTAAAGGACTGGAGGTTCTCGGCGACTGGGAAGATCTATGTGGCCTTGTTTTTGGCTGAACTTCCGAGCGTTGCGTCTCGCTGGTCAGCGGGCACCCGGAAATTCAAGCAGTCGTCGATGATCTGCGGACACGATTTGCGGAACACGAAGATGCGGCGACCAATCCGCAAATACTTGCGATCGCCTATACGGAATTGGCTGAGGTCTGCCGCGAAGTAGGCAAAGTGGATGAAGCCCAACGTTATGAGGCAAACGCCAGGATGTTGAAGGATCGGGAACAGGAATAATCGTCTTCCGCTTTGGTGATCACAACGCTACCAGCAAACACTGCAACGCTGGAATTCTGCAAGTCACCACTGACCAAAAACAGAAAAGGATTTGAAGCTTGAGCAAAAGACGACGTCTGATTCTCTGGGCTAACGACTCTCCCCTGGCCGCAGTCGATTCGGTTTGTGATTCGATCACGAAAGAGCTGGAGTCATACCTCAACGACGCTGAAGAAGATTCCTGCTTTATCAACGATGTTGTGGCCTATGTACGATGCCTGACCGGAGTCTACGATTGGGCTGGAGGGCCTTTGGTTGAAATTAATGTTCTGGATTCATGGCAAAATCGTGCGATTGCCGTGCTTGAGAAAATGCCGGACAGTCTCTTTAAGGACGAAGGCAAACGTGCCGCGGACATTGAGTTCGTCAAACAGGTATTTGATGATCTTCGGACGATCGTGTTACGATAACGTTACATTCAAATCGCTTGAACATTCACATCAACTCATCTCCCGAATAACTCGACCTTGTCCGGCTCGGAAGCTATGACTTCCATTTCACATTCAAAAACAGGCATCATCCTGGTTGTCAGGAACTTTGAAGAGTGCGTTGCATTTTATCGCGACCTGTTTGGTCTCTCGGTGATGCACGAAAAGGTGCAGGGTGACTTCCGTCTTACCTGTCTCGAATTCGGCACCAGCTACCTGATGATCGAAACTGAACCTCCATTTCCGCAAACGGCGCATGAGAAAAACGTCGATCAAAATCCGACGAAACTCAGATTCAATGTTCCGGATATTGAAGCTGCGCTGAAAATTGTCCGCGCGTTTGGAGTAGATGCTCAGATAGACGAATTCGACTGGGGGTCAACAATAAACTTGACCGACCCGGATGGAAACAGGGTTGGCATTCGCGACGAACGGGGATTCGACAGCGACAGTGCTCCATCCTCGGCAGCGCAACCAGCGCGTGACGCCGGATAACAATGCGATGAAAACCGAAGTCGCGGAACCGGGCTACTTTTGGAAATGGAAATCATCTCCTCCGATTCGGTTACCCTGGACGTATGCCGTGGCTTCGTGATCAGCCTGACCGTACGTTGCCGATCAACACTGCTGAGCCTCGGACAAACTCTTTGTCAGTAGCGCGGTTATCCTCTGTATTGATCTGTGCTATCGGTGGCAGGGACTTTGTGTCTTGTGTTCCAGGGTTAGTGCATGCTGGCGGACGGCTCACGGAGTGAGCCTGCTACTTTGTTTCTCGGTCCGGGACTACTGTTGCGCGGTCCGCCACGCCAGCTCAAGCTCAATGCAACTCCGCTGGACGACTACCAATGGTTGATTGATGGCGTCGTCAAACATCGCGAAGACAAAGATGGCTTAGCGAAATTTCCAGTACACCTTGTCGGACGCCATTTTGACCTGCTCCAGCCATTCCCGTTCGGAAGTGGTCTGTGCCAACTGAATCAGGGCACGGAGGTCGTCGATCAGGGCGGGATTGTCTCCATAATACGAATGCCCGATCAGGCTGGTATCCACATGGGATACATCGATGGTATCGATCCCGTCAACGATGCAAATGTCATCGCCGGCCAGACCGGCGCGGTTATGGCCGTGCACGGATGTGGAAACCATCAAGGCGCGATCGCGTGAGGACGCGTACAGGGTGATTTGGCTGGATAGTTTGCGGAGCGTATCTGCGTAACGCTGCCGGAATTCTTCGGCACTGATATCCGGGGCCGCCATGATGATCT
>JBPCVB010000179.1:0-5260 GCA_051010855.1 Pirellulaceae bacterium
TTCGGGGGACGAAAAAGGGGGGGGGGGTTGGGGAGGGGTCTTCCCCCTCCCCCACGCATAACCAGACACTCACAGGTCGGCCTCATGTCGCGTTTATTGTTAACCATTTCTTGTTGTTTGGTCGCTGCTGGATTCGGCTCGGTACTTAGTGCCCAGCAAACGGTGGCCCCGATGTCGCCGGAATCGGCACGATTGGCCTCGGAAGTCTCCATTGCGATTAATCCCACCAACCTCGAAAACCTGGTAGCGGGCAGTTTGATTCGCGGCTATCCCGAATCTTCGGCCCCCGATGTCAGTTACTACTCCATGGACGGCGGCAAGACCTGGGAAACTGTTCCTGTACCGAATCCGGATGATCGAACTCAGGGTGACGATGTGGTTTTGTTTTCACGCGACGGCACGTGCGTGCATGCTTTCATCAGCTTTGTCGGCCTGTGGCAGGAGTTTCCCGAGCGGGCTGCCAGTGGCATTTTGCTGTGTCGCTCGACCGATGGCGGCAAGACGTGGAGCGAGCAGGTCACGGTCGCTGACCACATCAACACCAAGACGCCCATGGAAGACAAACCGTGGCTGGTGTTTGACAACAGCACGCGCTCGCCTCATCGCGGCAATCTGTACTGCACATGGACCCGGTTTGATGTTTACGGCAGTGACGACCCGCAAGACACCACGCAAATCATGTTTGCCCGCAGCGGTGATGGCGGCGAGTCGTTCGACCCGGTCATCCGCATCTCCGATCAGGGTGGTGACTGTGTCGACGACGACAACACCGTCGAAGGTGCCGTTCCCTGCACCAGTCCGGACGGAACCATTTATGTGGTATGGGCCGGGCCCCGCGGTATGGAATTCGACATGTCCACCGACGGCGGGACCACCTTTGGCGAAGACCGTGTCATCATGGACATGCCGGGCGGGTGGTCCAGCGAAGTGGATGGTGTCAGCCGCCACAACGGCATGCCGGTTACCGGCGTCGACCACTCGCCTGGCCCCCATCAGGGCTCAATTTACGTCAACTGGATCGATGAACGTAACGACGACAAGGATGTGTTCCTGATGGCCAGTCGCGATGGTGGAGAAACATGGTCCGACGCCATCCGCGTTAATGACGACCCCGAGGAAAACGGACGTGACCAGTTCTTTACCTGGATGGCCGTCGATCCGGCGGATGGCTCGATCAATATCGCGTTCTACGATCGACGCGACACGGAGGGAACCAATGCCCGGCTTACCCTGGCCCGTAGCGTCGATGGAGGAGCGGCGTTTACCAACATTCCCGTCGACTTTCCGGAATTCGATTGCAGCGCCGAGGGTGAATTTTTTGGCGACTACATCGGTATCGATGCTCAACGGGGCAGGGTAGCGATTGCGTTTATGAACATGGATGAAGCGGGAAAAATTGGACTCGATACCGCTGTGTTCGATTTTCGGCCGGGTACTGTCGAGTTGAAATCCGAATCGGAGACCGGCAATGCTGGCGAACCCGACTACATCACCGTGCAGCATATTTTGGTCGGCTTTGAAGGATCGGTAGGCGACAAGGAAATTGGCCGTTCACAGGATGAAGCCGAAAAACTGGCCGGCGAGTTACTTGAGCGTGCCCGCTCGGGCGAGGATTTTGATGCTCTGGTCAAGGAATTCACCGATGATCAGCACCCGGGCATTTATCAAATGGCCAACTTTTATTCGCAAGGGGATATGAGCCCGGAAGAGGTTTCCGGGAAAATATTTCCCCGCAGCATGATGGTGAACGCATTTGGCGACATCGGATTCCCGCTTGATGTTGGTGAGATAGGCATGGCCGATTATGATCCGCAAACCAGCAAATATGGCTGGCACATCATCAAGCGAATCAAGTAGTCCGGTGTGAGCAAAAACATGAAGTGGATTTCGTCGTCTGTATTGATCTCTTGTTTGGCCCTTGCCGGCTGTCAATCACCTGGAGGAACTTCCGTGCAAGTGCCTGAACTAGTCGCCAATTCCACGACCGGCGACAACGGACAGCCCAGTCATATCACCGTGCAACATATCCTGATCGGCTTTGACGGATCGGTGCCCGGCAAAAACATCTCGCGTAACCAGGACGAAGCCCGCCAACTCGCAGGCGAGATTCTGTCCCAGGCCCGGTCGGGCGAAAACTTCAAGAAACTGGTGGAGCAAAACACGGACGACTCGGCGCCAGGTATCTACCACATGGCCAATTTTGGTGCACAGTCGGACATGTATGCGGCCGATGATGCAGACAAGGTCTTTCCGCGTGATGGTATGGTCCCCGCATTTGGTGATACCGGATTCCCGCTCGAAGTGGGTGAGATTGGCATGTCGGAGTACCACGCGCAGAAAAGCCCCTTCGGCTGGCACATCGTCAAGCGGCTGCGTTAGTTGCGACCCACGTGGGCTGCGGGCAACGTAAACAGTGGACATGGAGCCCGACGCAGCACTTGTTGTGAAGTGCTTCCGCGCAACACGTCCAGCAACCCCTGACGGCCTTCGGTCACCATTGCGATCAGGTCCGCAGCGATTTCGTCGGCGATGTCAACGATAGCCTTCGCCGGATTTCCACTGTCAACCGATCGGCGTATCCATTTGAAATTGCCTTTATTAGGCAAATCGATCTGCGGAAATCGTTCTTCAGGGCCAACGTACAACAAAGTGACATTGGCATCGTTGCCACCGAATTGATGCATCGCCTGCATGACACGATTCATGACGGGCGCAGAATCCGGTTGATGATCGACCGGGACCAGCACATGATTCAGGCTCGAATCGCCCGTCCGCGGATCGATCGAGCTGCGTTTGGCCCCGCTCCGCACAAACAGTGTAGGCTTGTGTGATTTCTCGGCGACAGGAACGGCGACCTGGGTACGCAGCCAGCCTGGAACGCCTGCCTCTTCTTCGGTCGCCAGCACGATCATATCGATCAGATTTACCTCGAGAAACTTGAGAATGCCGGTGACCACGTTGTCGCCAACCCCCACAGTTTTCTGCACGCGTACACCAAGTTTTTTTGAAACATCATGCCGCGCTGAACCCGGTTCCAGATATCCCCAGCTTTCCAGCGTTTTCCTGACGGACGGAAACTCATGCCATGGGACCACATTCTCAGGATCCGACGTCACGTGCATGATCGTCAGGTTGGCCTGATTGGCCACGGCGACCGCCAAAGCATGAGCAAATGCCAGTTGGCTGGCCTCCGAGAAATCGGTGGGATGCAGTATGGCCCGTGCAGAATCGCCGTACATCTTGTTCGTACCGCTCAAAATACAAAAGGAAAGATCGCTAATTCAAAAACAGCAAAGAGATGATCATAATCAAGCGGCATTGCGTTAGCCAATTGCCCACCTGACACATCGATTACTGTTGCCGATTACATGACGCTAACCCTGTTTGACTGGATCATCATTCTTGCCTATATCGCGGCAACGTTGGCGATTGGTGTCGCGTTCAGCAAGCGGGCCGGCCGCAGCATCAACGAATTTTTTGTTTCCGGGCGGGCACTGCCGTGGTGGATCGCCGGTACCAGCATGGTCGCTACGACCTTCGCGGCCGACACACCGCTGGCCGTCACCGGGATTGTGATCAAGGACGGACTGGCCGGAAACTGGATCTGGTGGGCTTTTGCCGTTGGCGGAATGATCACCGTTTTCGTGTACGCGAAATTGTGGCGTCGCAGCGAAGTGATTACCGATGTGCAGCTGGTTGAACTGCGCTATGGTGGCAAACCAGCCGCGGCACTGCGTGGCATTCGTGCCATCTACGTGGCGTTGTTGGTCAACGCCATCATCATCGGCTGGGTCTGCGGCGCGATGATTACATTTTTTGAAGCAACGTTGTTTTCCGAAGTTGCCGAATCAACCAGCCGGCAATGGTGGCTGTTAATCGCATGCCTGGCCATCGTTGGTGTTTATGCAACGCTATCCGGCATGTGGGGCGTCGCGTTTGCGGACGTGTTGCAGTTTGTGCTGGCCATGCTTGGTTGTATATTGCTGGCGATCATTGCCGTCAACCATTTGGGTGGCGTTGATGCCGTTCGCGACAAGGTCACGCAGCAGTTTGCTGGCGGCGAACAGGCGCTGCAGTTCCTGCCGTCATTTTCCGGTGACAACGCCTGGATGCCGCTTCACGCATTCCTGATCGTCGCCCTGATGCAGTGGTGGGCCACGTGGTATCCGGGCGCCGAGCCGGGTGGCGGCGGCTACGTCGTGCAGAGGATGGCATCGTGCAAGGACGAACGGCATAGCGTGCTGGCCACGCTGTGGTTTCAAATCGCCCACTATTGCCTGCGACCCTGGCCATGGATCATCGTCGCGTTTGTGGCGTTGGTGATGTATCCGGAACTACGGGCCAGCTATCTGAACGACAGCGAATTTGATCCCGGCAAGGGCTACCCGATGGTCATCACGGAACTCGCTCCTTCGGGCCTGCGCGGCCTGATGCTGGTCACGTTCTTTGCCGCATTTATGTCGACTATTAGTACGCAAATGAATTGGGGCGCGTCGTATCTGGTGAAGGATGTTTACCAGCGGTTCATCAAACCCGGGCAGTCGGACAAACACTATGCCAATGCGGCTCGTGTGGCTTCAGTCCTGGTCCTGCTGGCCGGGGGAGTGGCAACGTGGCTGATGAAGGATTTTTCCATCGATACGATCTGGAACATCCTGCTGGCTCTGGGTGCGGGGACCGGTCTCGTGTTCATGTTGCGCTGGTTCTGGTGGCGGATTAATGCCTGGAGCGAAATTGTGGCCATGATCGCGTCACTGATCTTCTTTCTGCTCGTCGGCGTGGAAGAAAAACAGGCCGCTGTGGACGTTGCAGAGGTCGCCGACACGGCAGTCCGGCATTTCAACATCGAGATATTGGTTGTTTCATCGCCGCAACTAAAGATCATGATCGTGGCTCTGGCATCCATTGCAGCCTGGTTGGTCGCGACCTTTCTGACACGACCTGAATCCATGGACAAATTGTCGTCCTTCTACCGACTGGTTCGTCCGGCAGGACCTGGTTGGAAACCAGTTGCGGCCGAGAATCCCGACGTGAAAGTTGACCAGGACCTGGGGCTGTCCATCGTGGCCGCGTTGTTCGGCGCCGGCCTGATTTACAGCGTGTTGCCGTTGGTCGGGTTTGTGATTTTTGGAGACTGGCAAGCGGCTGCGATTGCTGCTGTTGTGGCGGCCGTATGCGGAGTCATCACCCTGGTGCTGGTAAGGAAGCTGACAGGACCTCCTGGCACACCAACCGTTACGCCCAAACCGTAGCGGTGGAT
>JBPCVB010000180.1:0-3472 GCA_051010855.1 Pirellulaceae bacterium
CCCAGCGGTGTGCGGACGCCAGCTGAATAGTTGACAACGGATCTGCTAAATCCGCCGGTCACGGGATAGCCGCCGGTAAACGCTGCCCCGATATCGGCCATACCCAGTGCAAACAATTCCCGATTCGCATCGACCTTTTCACGCCGGCGACTGGCCAGTGCTCGCGCAACTGAAATGCTCTCCAGATAACCCACCATTGTGATGACCAGGGCCAGCGGCAACAACGAGCGAATCGCTTCCATGCTGAGGTCAGGCATCGTTAGTCCGGGCAGACCTGCCGGAATCTCACCAACGACAGCCACATTGGCTGAATCATGTACTTGCAGGCTCCCCACGACCAGCGCGCCCAGGACGACTGCGACCAGCGGTCCAATTTTGGAGATCGTTGACGCACTGGACGTGGAGAGCCCGATCTTTTCGAGCAATGGAGCAAGACCCCGTGCAAAGAAAACCAGCAACACGATACTGACAATGCCGACCGCCAATGTAGCCAGGTTGGATTGAGACAAGCTGCTCAGCGTGTTGGCAATCGTGATAACCGGATACTCGCTGGATTCAATCGGCACACCGATCAAATGCTTGACCTGGCTGAATCCAATAACAATAGCTGCGGCACTTGTAAAACCAACCAGCACCGGATGACTGATAAAGTTAACGAGGAAGCCCAGCCGAAAGACCGACATCAGGATCTGGAGGACGCCGGCCAGCAAGGCCAGGGTCAGACAAAGCGAAATGAACTCGGCACTGCCTGGTGTTGCCAACTGGCCTACTCCCGCAACTACCAGCAACGAGATCATGGCCACCGGACCCACTGCCAGTGAGTTGCTGGTGCCAAAAAAACTGTACAACAACAAGGGCACGATACTGGCGTACAGTCCGACCTGTGGCGGTAACCCCGCCAGCATCGCATAGGCCATCGCCTGAGGCACCAGCATGATGGCAACGATCAAACCCGCAATCAGATCGCCAGTGAAGTCGGCACGCCGATAACCAGCCAGCCGGGACGCCAGCGGGGAGATCGTTGTTAACCACTTGGGCAGGTTCATGACCGGACGTTGTCTGATTGATTAATGCGGTAGTTTTGGTTTGAGCAATGCGTACGCGAACATGCCGATGATGGCTCCGGTAAGTGTGATCAGAGCCATCCATTCGCCGCCGCCGATCTGGGCATAAATCGGGCCCGGGCAAGCGCCCGTAATGGCCCACCCGGCGCCGAACATCATGCCACCCAGGGCGACTCCCGTGTGCCACGGTTTCGGTTTGTACTTGATCGGTTCGCCGGCGACGGTTTTGACTTCAAACCGCTTGATCACCAGCATGGAGATCATTGCCACGACAACGCCCACGCCGATGATCAGGTACATATGGGCTTCCCTGAACAGAAACATGTCGTGCACGCGTTGCCAGCGAACAACTTCGGACTTGGCCAGCACGATTCCGAAATACAAACCGACGGCCAGAACTCGAGTCATGGCGGCCAGTGAAATGCCGGTCGAGACCTTTTGTTGTGTTGCTTCGATGTTTTGTTTTTGGTTTTGCGTTACGGCTTCCATTGGAAGTGCCTTTCCCTGTTCTTTAGAAAATCAGACTGCCCAGTCCCCACGTGACGGCCAGTCCTCCAACGAAGAAGAAGATCGTTGCCACCAGGCTCGGCCAGTTAAGATTAGCGATTCCCGTGATTGCGTGACCCGATGTGCATCCGCCCGCGTAACGCGTTCCGAATCCGATCAACGCACCGCCGATCAACAGTCGTACCGCACCGCCGATCGAATGATAGGCCTCGGGCAGGAACTCGATTCGCTCGGCGGACAACCAGAAGTTGGCCACGAATCCACCCAGAGCAATCCCGATGACAAAGACCAGCGTCCACATACCGGCTCGCCGATCGTAGTTTGTCAGATACTCGGGCGCGCCGCCGCCCGAAACACACAGTGAGCCGATTTGCTGCAAACTCGTGGAGATTCCAAACCCCTTGCCGGCCAGAATATAAAGCAGTGGCACAACCAGGCCGACAAGGATTCCCGATAGCCACCACGGCCACGGTTGCATAATGAATTCGTACATGACTTGCTGGTCCACCTGTGGTGAATGGTGCAGAATTTTGGAAAATGCAGGTGTTGAAAGGATCAGCTGGTCGAGACCGCTGCCTTTACGTCGCTGACGACGGGCAACCCGTCACCGGCCCAGGCCACGATGCCTCCGTCCAGGTTGATAACCTTTCGGGCACCAGCTGCCTGGGCGATGCTGGCCGCGATAATCGACCGGCCACCGGTTCGGCATTGCATCACGTAAGTCTTGTCAGGCGTGAACAAGTCGGCCTGTTGCCTCAGTTTGCCAAGGAAGTGGTGTTCGGCCCCGGGGATATGCGATTCGTGCCATTCGGCCGATCCCCTCACATCGAACAATTCGACCTGGCCCGAGCTGATTTCGTCCGCCAACTCGGTCGGTGAACCCTGCTTGATCGAGGCGGTATTGAATCCGCCTTCGGCCACTTCGTCCGCGTCAAAATACCCGCCAATCTTGTCGATACCGATCTTCCGCATGATGCGAACAACTTCAGGCAAATCGTGCTGGCTGGCGATCAGGTAAACGGGTTGGTCGTAATCGATCAACGAGCCACCCCACATGGCGATGTATTTGGGTTGAATACTGATAGTGCCGGCCACATGCGCGTTGGCAAATTTTTTGTTCGGCGCCGTGTCAACAACCATCGGTGCTTTTTGAACAGTTTCCAGCAACTGATCCGTCGACAGCTTGTGCGGCAACCCGGCTTCGCCCAGCAAATCGGGACCTTCCTTGTTGACGCGCTTCATGAGTGCAAAGTATTTCGGTGCTTCCGGTTGTTCGGCGAGGATGTAATCCACGAATGCCTGTTCGTCGGTGAACTGCAACGCGGGATTGAACATCTTTTCGTAGCCCACTGTACTGGAGGGGATTGCTCCCAGACCCTTGCCACATGCGCTGCCGGCGCCGTGCGCGGGCCACACCTGTAGATAGTCGGGTAATTGCTTGAAGCGTTCTGCCGAACGGAACAGGTCGCGAGCCCCGGGCTCAGCCGTGTTGGCGATGCCAGCCGCTTCTTCCAGCAGGTCCGGCCGACCAATCGAACCGACGAAAACAAAGTCTCCGGTGAAGATGCCCATCGGCTTGTCCGCACCACCGCCCTTGTCGGTCAACATGAACGAGATGCTCTCGGGAGTGTGACCTGGCGTGCACAGAACCTTGAACTCAACCATTCCAGCGCGGAACGTGTCGCCTTCCTTGAGCATTTGATGCGGATACTGCGACGCGTATTCGTATTTCCATTCGGCGGGCCCTTCGTCGGACACATACAACGTGGCGCCAATGCGATCGGCCAGTTCACGGGCACCCGAAACGTAGTCCGCGTGTATGTGAGTCTCGGTGACACCGATGATCTTCATGCCTTCCTTTTTGGCCGTGTCCAGGTATTGCTGAATGTCGCGACCGGGAT
>JBPCVB010000181.1:0-8374 GCA_051010855.1 Pirellulaceae bacterium
TCGGCCGTAAAGTGCTCGACAAGGCCTGTCTCGTGCCATTGACCATTACGTTCGTTGCCCCGCCATTGACGCCAGTCATCTGCCGAAGAGTCGCAACAGGTTCCGGCGTGCACCGCCAACAGGATCAGGGAAGTAAACAGAAACCACTTCATTGGATGCCTCAATTGGTTGGCCGGTTGGTACGTAGCGAGCCGTTAATGACCTTGTCACCGAGATCAGCGAATTCTTGCATCGGGTCGCGTGACACGGTCCGAATTTGCCAGCCGCGTCTAACGTGGTTCGTTGCCACGGGCCGACGCCACCGAATTTTCGCCCAGCAAGCATGCTACTTCTGCAAGGCTGGAGATACTGGAGTGGGTCGTGTTCTTGTCATTATCCACGGGGCGCAACACGGTTTGCATGCCTGCAGCCTGGGCGGCGTCGAGTTCGGCGACGACGTCGCTGATGAAACAGATCGAAGCCGGCGGCAAGCCGATTCCGCTGGCGATACTGGTGTAGCTGGCGGATTCCTTTTTGTTGCCGGACGTGGTGTCAAAGAAACCACTGAATCGATCGAGCAAGTCCCCGGCGACTGTGTGGCCAAAGAAAAGTCTTTGGGCGGCAATACTGCCAGAGGAATAGATGTACAGATCCAGCCCGGCTGATTTCCAGGCATCCAGTTGGGGCTGGACGTCGGGAAACAGATCCGAAACCAGCTCACCACATTCAAACCCGGTCCGCCAGATCATGCCTTGCAGTTGCTTCAGACCCGTAACCTTGGCGTCGCCGTCCATTAATTCATAAATTGCATCGCGAACGACGGCTCGTTGCGAATCGGCGTCGCCATCGCCCAGCCAGGCCGCGGTATCCGCTTGTCCGACATCCTTGCCGACCAGCGTCACAGCTTGCTGCACGTTTTCATCCTGCCAGTTGTCACGCAGAAACGACTCGACATGCCGACGGGCGTACGGGAACATCACGTCGAACACAAAAGCGACCGGCGAGACGGTCCCTTCGATATCAAGCAGCACCGCGCGACACTGAATTTCGATCAATCGTCCGTTCCTACAGTTTGACAACCGGATCGATTTTGCCGCCGTCTTTTGGAAAATACTGCGGGCCCATGCACAGCGGTTCGTAATCCACGTGGCGGCTGTTGTCCTCGTAGCTCGGCGTCCAGCCAGACATGTCCTCAAACAGGCGGATGCAGCGAATCATTTTGCTGCTGCACAAATTGAACCAGTGACGAGTGCCATGTGGCACATTAATCAGGTCACCCGATTCTACGGTGATACTGAAGACCGGCCCGGTTTGTGGGTGAATATGAAACACGCCGCTGCCCTCGACCGTAAATCGCACTTCGTCTTCGCTGTGCGTGTGTTCCTTGTCGAACTTGGCCAGCATCGCATCCAGACCGGGCGTTTCCGCATTGACGTTGATTACGTCGGCCGTAACGTACCCGCCCTGCTCTTTTAGTCGCTCGATTTCCGGCGCGTAGGCGGTCAGGATGTCTTCGTCGGTGGCGTGTTCGTCGATTCGCCCGGCCACGTCCCACTTCTCGTAGCAAATGCCGTGTGGCGCGAGAAACTCGTTGATTTGCTGCGGATTAGTCAGCGTTTCGTTCGTGTCGGGAATATGGACCGTAGCCATGGTGGTTTCCTGTGCTAATTAGTTCATGAGTCCATATTTTGCCAAACGACTTGCGGCCTGACAACTTGCCAGACGAGACATTCGTGTCGGTCGGATTTCTGGCGACTTCCACTACATTTGTTGGCGGCGTCCCATGCACTCGAACAGGAATTCCAGAATCTCCACGTGCCGACGCGCTGCGAACAAATCCTTGCCCCACGTGTACAAACCGTGTTTCCGCATCAGGAATCCATGAAATGGAGGGTGTTCGGGAGCCGCGAACTGGGGCTGAACGAGTTGGGCCAGTGCCTGAATGTCCTGCGTATTTTCGTAAATCGGAATCCACTGTCGGTGCTCGTGAGTCGTTACGCCTTCGAGGCCCTTGAGCATTTCATAACCCTCGATCCAGAAGCCACCCGCATCGAAGAAAACGTCAGACAACAAGGTGCTCCAAATGCTGTGTGTGTGCAGCACCGCGCCGACATCGGGATGACTGGCCGCAGCGACATGCAACCATGTCTCGGCTGAGCTTTTGGGTTGATCATCGTTGACCGGCTGGGCCTGGTCATTGACACGAACGAAATCGCCGGGACCGAGATTGCCCTTGTCCTTGCCGCTGGCCGTGATCAGCAGTTCGAGCGGTTCGCGGGAGACCACCATGCTGTAATTGCTGCTGGTACCGACGGACCAGCCGCGACTGTAAAACAGTCGTCCGATTTCACGCAGCTGATCGACGTGGTCTCGCAGACCAGTCAGGTGAGCGTTATCGTTTTGTGGAGTCGTGGAAAGTGTCATAGTGCATAAGTTAGATCAAAGCAGACGCGAGGACAATCGAATCGACGCAGCAAGTCTTCAAATTCGACTGGCCAAGGCGGATGACATTCCGACGATCACGGAAATCTTCAACCATGCCATCGAGCACACGACGGCGTCGTTTTTTACAGAGCCCCGCACTGTCGAGCAGCAAACTGCCTGGTTCCAGGAACACGGCAACAGGTTTCCTGTTTTGGTCGCCGAGTCGAATGCGAAAGTGGTCGGCTGGGGATCGCTTGATCGTTGGAGTCCACGACAGGGATACAGGATCACCGGAGAGGTTTCATTTTATGTGCATCCGGAATTTCATCGTCGCGGCATTGGCCGAAAGCTGGTCGAGTCGTTGATTGAACAGGCACGGCAGAACGAATTCGTCAGCGTGATTGCCAAGATTTCCGGGGGCAATATGGCCAGTATCAAACTGGTGAAAAGTCTGGGTTTCTGCGAGGCAGGGCGGCTGGTGGATGTCGGCCAAAAATTTGGCACACGCCTCGATGTACTTTATTTTCAAAGGCAACTTTGATTTGTACAAATCGCAGAGGCATTCAATGAACACGACCGACGTTCCGCAAATCGATTTTGCCAAATACAGGACGCCGGAGCTCTACGAGTCAGTCGTTAATCTGATTAATGTGCCGGGGCGAATACGGCTGGTGGCAGGTTACGCGTTTCTTGGTGCCATGATTTTGGCGATTGCCGGCGTAGTATTGCTATTCCTGCGTGGCGGAGGTTCGTCGCTGATCGTTCTCGTGCCGTTGTTGGTTTCATCATTCGCGGGCGGTCTGATCGCCGGTACCGTGTTCGGAATCGCCGAAGTGATACGCCGCGGCATGGGAAACCTGCTACAAATCGTTGACGTATTGCTGGAAATCACTGGCAAGATTGCGACTGATATGAGCGACGTGGCCGGCGGCGAAAAACAACTGCCACCTGCGGGCCAGTTGGTGCGAGAAGTTTACCGACATGTGATGTTGCCAGTGGTTGAACAGGCCGTGAGCGAGATCTTTGGCGTATTCTCCAAGCCCGTGTTTTTTCTTTATCGCATGACGCTCGGCCGCCTTGTGCGCGTCGTGGATCGATTGATCCCTGAAGGAGAAGCCTCAACGGCTGAAGAAAAGGAGCAGACCGGGCAGTTCGCGTCCAATGTGCAGCAGGGATTGCAATCTGTTGCCGACAACGAACTCCGCATTGTGCAAACCCTGAATTGGGTGCGAGGGAAGATCGTCAGCATCGGTGGCTGGCTAAAGGTACTCGTGATGCTGCCCTGCTATGTAGTCTGCGCTATTTTCCTGGCGTTGGCATTGGCGCCGATTATTGCCATATGGATTCTGCTGGCCGACACGGCGGGGGAAGATGCAGCCGGCGAGCAGACCGCCATGCTGTTGATTTGGTTGTCGAAGTAGCGACGCCTCAATCCGCCAGTATTTGCGCATAAAAAAACGGCGGCTGGAGCCACCGCTACGTCATAAACGAAGATGAGGATTACCTAGTAACCCATGATCGCCTTGGGGTTTTCCAAACCCAGCTTCTTCATTTTTTTATAGAGCGTAGTGCGGTTGATACCGAGTTGATCGGCCGTCAGATTGCGATTCCAGTTGTTTTCGCGAAGTACCTGCAGAATGATCTGACGTTCGGGTGCTTCCAAAGCTTCCTTGAGCGTTTGTTTGGTACTGGCAGCCACGGTCGCCACCGGGACACCGGCAGTGATATGGGCTGGCAGATCAGCGATGGTAACACGCGGTCCCTTGCCCAGTAGCACAGCTCGTTCAATTACGTTTTGCAGTTCTCGGACATTGCCCGGCCAGTTGTACGATTGCAAGGCGTTGATCGCGCCGCTGTCGAAGCCATCGAAATCCTTGCCGGCGTTTGCACAGACTTCCTGCAGAAAATGATCGGCCAGAGCCGGAATATCGCCCGAACGCTGGGCCAGAGAAGGAATTTCCAGATTGATGACATTGATCCGGTACCACAAATCCTGGCGGAAGCGGCCTTCGCGAACGGCGACTTCCAGATCTTCGTTGGTGGCCAGAATGATTCGTGTATCGACCGAGAATGTCTGCATGCCGCCGACCTGCTCGAATTGTCACTCCTGCAGGACCCGCAACAGTTTGACCTGCATGTTGGGCGAAGCGGTACCGATCTCGTCCAGGAAAATGGTGCCGCCGTCGGCCTGCTTGAACTTGCCTTCCTTGTTGCCGGTGGCACCCGTAAAGGCTCCGGCTACATGGCCAAACAGTTCGCTTTCCAACAGGTTTTCGGGAAGTGCGCCGCAGGCGACCTCGACAAATGGCTTGTCGCGTCGACTGCTGGAGCGATGGATGGCGCGGGCGATCAGCGATTTTCCAGTTCCGCTTTCGCCGGTAATCAGTACGGTTGCACGAGTGTCGGCCACGCTTTCCACGATTTCAAAGATCTGGTGCATTTGCTGCGTTTCGCCAACGATGCTCTCCATACCGAAGCGGGTGTTCAGCTCTTTTCGCAGTTGCTTGTTTTCCTCAATGACCTTTTGCTGCGACATAGCCCGTTCGATCGACAACAACAGTTCCTGATCGATTAATGGCTTTGTCAGAAGGTCGTGAGCTCCGGCTCGCAAGGCTTCGATGCCGGTTTCAACCGTGCCGTATCCAGTCAACAGAATCACCGGCAGGGCCGGCTGGGACTGGCGACAGTAATCGAGTATCTGAAAGCCATCACCGTCGCCCAGTCGCAAATCCACGACTGCTACGTCCAGCGGGCAATTATCAACGATCTTTCGGGCGGCGTTACATCCGTCGGCGGCATGGACGGCATATCCCTGGGTCACCAGCCAGCTGGACATCGACTCGAGCAAGTGACGATCGTCGTCGACCAGCAGCATCTGAGGCAGGGATTTGGCGTTGGCTTGATTCATGGGTCTATTCGTGTTTCGACAAGCGCGGCGATGATGCACTGCGACATCGACCCGCGGGCAGGGTGAAAAAAAACAACGATTGCTGGAAAACCCTAGGTCGTGATCGGACCCCGTCAAAGCAAGAACTGGCGATTTTGTGGTTTGTTGGGTCATGGAGAGGCCAACTGTGAGTGAAATCACCTGGCTTCGATTTCTGGCGGTTTTGGCCTAATGGGCGGGTCAGCCGATACCGGTCATGCCGAAGATGTCGAATGGCCGAAAGTCGCATGCCTTACGGAATAAGCGGGAAAAACGAGCGACAATCCCCCACGCCGGGGATACAATCGTTGTGGAGTCGAGGGGCTGGTTTGACGGCAAAACAATTCTTTCCTTGTTTTTCGCCCTTCCAACATGCAGACCCGAATCGCTGTTTTCGATGCGCACCCGGTGGTCCACCAGGGACTGGTCGAGTTGTTGCCTCAACACGGCTTTATCGTGGTCAGCCAGTCCGTGGACGGTCGAAACGCCGTCGCGGATGTCCAGCAGTCTCGGGCGGATATTGTCATTACGGACGTCCGCATGCCTTTTGTCGACGGACTGAAAGTGCTGGAGCAGTTGTCTGACGCGGGATTGCCCTGCAAATCCATTGTGTACACAGTCCACAACAACCCTACCTATGTGGCCCGGGCCATCGCTTTGGGGGCTGTCGATTTCGTGTTCAAGTTTGAACCGGAAGACAAACTTGTTCAGGCTTTGACAAACGCGGTCGCCGGCACTCCACCCGCCGCCGACACCGTCTTTGCCCGGTTTCGCGACCACATGCGGCAACGCAAGTTTGAACGGAGTGAGCAACACGAATTGACGGACCGCGAATGCCAGGTGCTGCGGCATCTGGGACTGGGACTCAGCAATCGCGAAATTGGTCGTTCATTGGGAATCAGCGTGGAAACCGTCAAGGAACACGTGCAAAACATTTTGCGCAAACAGGATTCCAACGATCGCACGCAGGCTGCAGTTTGGGCCGTGCGTGACGGGCTGGTTTATGGCGACCTGAGTCGGGCGATACCGCCTGCCGTACGCAACAACGGCGCTACCTCGACTGTTTGACATAGTCGCGAAAATGGCTTTCCAGCAGACTGAAGTCGGTGCCAAAGGATCGCGCGAAATCGGCAAGCCGATCGCTGGAGTTGTAGGGTAGCAAACGATCGCGGGCGGCAATTCGCTGCAAATACTGGTTAAATTCCAGCGGGCGTGTCTCGGAAAGATACCACGCCAGTCCCCACGATGTGGCATAGGCCAGGGTCATATTTTCGTCATACAGTCGATCGCTGGCGACCAATGAACGCAGCACTCCGGCATATGCATTTTGTTCCACGACATTGCGCAAGTAGGGCACATAATATTCGTGTTGCCGATCACTTGCGCTGGTGAATCTCGAACTGTTGTTCACGCCGCGGGCCTCGAACATGGAAGCCAGGCCTTCCGCACACCATTTCGGCGTCGGCGCCCAACGCTGGTGAATGCCCGTATTAAATGCGTACTGGTGTAACGCTTCGTGAATCAAAGTCGCATTGGACTCCCAGTCGCCTGCCTGTTGACCTGCTTCGTGACACGTCACGATCCAATTGGAAGTCGGAGAGTAATATCCGGCATAGGAATTCGGGTTGCCCAAACCATCCTTGTCCGCCACCCGATTGAACTCATCCCGTGTATTGAATACGACGACAACCATGGGAAACTCGGTGCGTTTGAGGGTATATCCCCGCACGGAAAAGTACTGGGTGAAACGGTTATACAGCTGTTCAAACGGTTCGGCCCATCGTTGCCGCATACCTCGTGGATGCACGACCACGTAATGAGCTGTGCGGCTGACCTCGTAACTGTCACCGAACAGTTTGCGATAGTGTTCCTGCAATTTGAGTGATGAATAGGGCGTAAAATAACTTGAGACCTTGTCGACTTCGTCAACGTTGCCCATGTTGTACAGAATCATCCGGCCGTCGCGACGGAGCATGATGAACTGGCTGTCGGTATATTCCACGGGACGGCCCAACACCGACTTGGTGCCGCTTGTCACGCGGACTGTGACGGGTTTTAGCTCGTCTGCTGGTGCTTCGTGAACAGCGACGCCACCAGCGAGTAGCAGGGCGAAAAAGGCGAAAAACGTGTGGAAATGCGGACTTGGCGATCTCACGGTGGTCCCCGGTGGCGTTGGCGGTTGGGTCTGTCACACTCGGTGTCTGGAAAACTCTAGAACAGTCTGCAGGCCGAGGCGGAGGAAAATTCCGCAGATGCAACAAACCCGGTACAACAGGCCGATGGTGCCAACCGTATTCGGCTTTTTGTGGGCGCTGTGTCTCATATGCCCCTCGCAGGCAGTTTGCCAACCGTGGCCTGATGATGCGACCGTCAGGGCCCTGCTGCGGCAACTCGATTCCGACCGGATCGCGTCCCGCAATCGGGCCGAAGCGGATCTGATCGCACTGGGTCCGGAATTGTTGCCGTGGCTGAACCTGCATCAGAACGAATTGCGTTGGACCTCCGAATCTCGCCATCGGGTGGCACGTATTCGCGAGATTCTGTTTCAACGACGCATTGATCAGGCTATGCAGGCTTCGCGTGTCGAACTGCAGCCCGGTTTAACCAGTCCCCAAATCGCACAAGCGGTGCTCGGGCAAACGGGCAACTCGATGTTGTTTGCTCCTCCTGGCAATGTTGAGTATCCCGCGAGCAGCGGTGAGTTTTGGCCATGGCTCGTCGAATTCGGCGAGATGCACCGGTTTCAAATTGACGAGACCAGTTTTGACGACGTGAGATTGATTCCTTTCGACGAAAAACGCGACGCATCCACGGCTGTCGCGTTTCGCGGCCCGTTGTCATTGACATTACTCGATGGCCGACAGCCCGATGGCGGAATGACCAATCAGCTGCAATTTCGGTTGATGTGGGAACCCCGGATCAGGCCCGTTGGTATTCGTGTACCGCTGGCCGGAATGGAGACGGTCGATACCCAGGACCAGCCCTGGGCCAATTTCAATCGTCAAGCAGTGTTGAACATTCCCGTTGCCGGCAACCGTTTTATGG
>JBPCVB010000182.1:0-3339 GCA_051010855.1 Pirellulaceae bacterium
TCCAACGCTGCAGGTTTTCCTTCCGCTCATTCTGGTACCGCATAAGTCGCGGCATCAGGCGATCTCCATCGTTTTCGTAGATCTGGGCGATCATTACGTCCAGTAACGCCTGGTTGGGTGCATGCTCCACAGAGAACGAGCCCTTGTTTTGCAACCCGTTGCGGAACAAATCCTCCGGCACGCTTTCCTTCAGTGGCTCGTCGGGCTGCTCCATCAGTTTCACCTGGAAGTCCATGAAGTGGACCATGTTGACCAGCGTCGAACCGTTCAAGATGATCGCGTGCTTGATCCGAAATGGCAGCTTGCCTTCTTCGTGACGCGCCATGATCTCGGCACCGACCGTCTGGCCCATATCGTGGATCACGAGCACCACTTCCTTGAGACCCTCATTTTCCGCCACCTTTATCACACGGTCAGCTTGCTTGAACAGCGAGTAGTGCGTTTCGAAAGTGCCGTCGGTCGGTTTGTCGCTCTGTCCGAATCCCAGGAAATCGGAGATGACCACACGCGTATGCAGCGCCACGCGAGGCACCACGTTTTTCCAATCGATCGACGAGGCGGGATAACCATGCGTGATCAGCACACCGTGGCCTTCTTCCTGCGGCGTTCCCGATGCGTGCACGAAAATATCGTGGCCGTCAATATTCAGGAAGTATCCTTCGTCCCGCCAGATTTGCAGGTCCTCTGGCCTGGTTTTGGTTGGCGTCGCCGTGCTCATTTTCAATCTCCGTTAAGAAAAGTAACAAGTATGTTAATGAATCGTGCCCATTCCTGGTTATTGGCGCACCTCGAGGAGTTTCTTTAGCGCGTCGCCAACGCTGAAACTGGCTGGTGCTCCCCGGGGCGGGAAGTCGTCGAATGATTTGACGAAGTCGCCAACGATTCCTTGCGCAGGCACCAGGAGAAATGAACGACGGAACTGCCATTCCTGCCAGTTAAAACTGGCGTTACGCACCAGCGCCTGTTCATAGGGATCCGCCCTCAGATCGGTAATCCGCGGGACGCGATGAGTAACGTACGGCGCATCCCAGACGTCAAAACCATTCTGCTGCTGCGTCAAGAACGAGATCTTCCATTTGCCGTAGCGGAAGGCGGCATAGTCGCCATCGTCGGAGACATAGTGGAACTCCTGGCGTGCGCTGGGCCCCTGACCACTGAGCAAGGGCATCTGGTTGTAACCATCCAGATGGACCTTGTAGGTTTTGTCGCCGGCGGCGTAACCCTCAAGGAGTTTTTCCTTGATGTCGGGTTCGCCAACCGCCGCCAGAAACGTCGGCAGCCAGTCATTATGGCCCATAATGTCATTAATCACCGTGTCCGGCTGGACGACTCCCGGCCACCGCACGACCATCGGTACGCGGACTCCGGCCTCCCAGGTCGTGGCCTTTTCTCCCTGGAACGGGCTCGAGCCGCCGTCTGGCCAGCTGAATTTCATGGCACCGTTGTCAGATGTAAAGATGACGATCGTGTTGTCGGCAACTCCCAGATCTTCGAGCTTCTGCAGCAAGGCGCCGACCGTATCATCGAGTTCGGTCATGGCAGCTCCCATGAATCCTTTCTCGGGGATCATGTCGGCATACTTTTTTCTCAAGTGCGTAAAGGTGTGTGTGCGCGTTGTGTTGTGCCAGACGAAGAAGGGCTGGTCCGCCTGGACGGCCCGATCCATGAAATCAATGGACTGGGCCAGCGTCTCATCGTCATAAGTCTTCATCCGCTCGATCGTGACCTGACCGGTGCTTTCGATTCTCTGCTTGCCAACCACTCCAAAACGAGGATCTTCGGTAGGGTCATGCGTGTCAGTGGCCCAGGTCTTGATCGAATCCCGCGGTCCGTAGGTTGCGAAGAAATCGGGATCCTTGGGGTAATCGACGTTTTCCGGCTCTTCCAGCGCGTTCAGGTGATATAGCACGCCAGCGTACTCATCAAAGCCATGCACGGTAGGCAGATACTCATTGCGATCACCCAGGTGATTTTTTCCGAACTGTCCACAGGTGTAGCCGAAGGGCTTCAACAACTCGGCAATAGTCGGATCGTCGAAACTAATGCCTTGTTTGGCGCCGGGCATGCCCACTTTGGTCAAACCGACACGAAAGGGACTCTGCCCCGTAATGAAGGCCGAGCGACCGGCCGTGCAGCTTTGCTCGCCGTAGTAATCGGTGAACATGGCGCCCTCCCTGGCGATTCGGTCGATGTTGGGCGTGTGGTAGCCCATCACGCCGTGCGAGTAGGCGCTGATATTCGGAATTCCGACATCGTCGCCCATGATGACCAGGATATTGGGCCTTTGGTCCTGGGCTTGAGTCTCTGCGGTGAAGGCCACAGTGACAACAAAACAGGTCGTCAGCGTCAACAAGGTTGATAATCGTGGAACGTTCATGCTGGTTTCCGTTATTGTCACGTGATCAAAGGGCAAATAGCGTCGAGTGGATGGGGGGATCGATCAGCATGAAACTCCCCATCCACGGCGGCGTCGACGATCCGGTTAGATACTTCCCAATCGCGCAATGATCGCGTCTCCGATTCGGTCCGGGTACTCGATCGACGGCCAGTGGGCGCAATCGGGATATTTGTACAGGTCTGTCACGGGTCGGTTCTTCTTCACCCGGTCGGCCATGGCGACCACCGCCACGGGATCCTGTTCGCCCCAGATCACCGTCAGTGGCGCTTTCTTGAACTCAAAAAAAGTACGAGACCAGCGGTTGAAGTCTTCCTTGCGTTCCTTCAGGTAGTGAACGATCCCGCCGATCGTGCGACTGCCGTGGTTGTAATAGATCTGGTGCGCCATACAGGTGACCAGTTCATCGAAGTCGTCGCGGGCTTTGGACTCCTTCGCGAAGGTTTCCGGGAAAATATTGTAAATGTCCGGCCAGGGCAGGTCCTCTGGCAGGGCGGTCGACGCCGCTGCAAGTGCCTGTTGCTGGAACTCCGTTGGTTCGCACATGTCAACAAGAGTTGAGCCGTCAAGCAGAAGCGCGTGCCGAATACGGAAAGCTGTGCGGCTTTCTTCGAAGCGGGCCATCAGTTCCAGACCAACGGTTTGACCCATGTCGTGGGCGACCAGAAGAATGGACTTCAGTCCCAAATGCTCGGCCAGTTTTTCGTATAGGTCCGCTTGTCGCATCAATGTGAAATTGGATTGAAAGTCGCCGTCGAGGGGTTTCTCGCTCAGCCCGAAACCGGGCATATCCATTACGACGGTTCGTGTGTCCGGCCCAATCCGCTCGACCACGCCCTGAAAGTCCCAGGAAGACCCGGGATATCCGTGAACGATAAAGACCGCGTCATCCGTTTTCGGACCCTGATCGTGATACCAAATCTGCGACCTCATGAGTTCAACCG